>NZ_JAFLNG010000608.1 GCF_017427025.1 Streptomyces sp. FH025 | reverse complement strand
CCTCGCGGGCGTCCGTGAGGGCGCGTTGCAGGGCGCCGAGCAGGACGGGCGAGCCGGGGAGGGCACTGCTGCGGATCTCCGGGCGGGCGATGCAGATCCGGGCCAGTTCGTCCTCGACGAGCGCGCGCAGCCGCTCGCCGCCCGCGGTCGGAACCGCGCCGGAGAGGACCACCAGCTGGGGGTCGACCACGGCGACGATGACGGCCAGCCCGACGGCGAGCCGCCCGGCGAGTTCGGTGAGGAGGGTGTCGCCCGCGCCCGGGGTCTCCAGGGCCTTGGCGATCGACTCCTCCGCGGTGGGCGCGCCGAGCCCGTGCTCGCGGGCCAGGGCGCGGACGGCGGGTGCGCCGACCAGGGCCTGGAACCCGCCGAACTTGCTGCGGCGGGAGACCGATTCGACCGGCGAGTCGGGCACCGGCATGTAGCCGACCTCCCCGGCGCCGCCGGTGAAGCCGCGGTGCAGCCGGCCGCCGATCATGATCGCGGCGCCGACGCCGGCGCCGGCCCAGAGCAGGACGAAGTCCTCGGAGCCCGCCGCCGCGCCGGAGGCCCGTTCGGCGACCGCGGCGAGGTTCACGTCGTTCTCGATCGACACCGGCGCGCCGATCGCCTCCGACAGCTCCTCGACCAGCCGCGGCGAGTGCCAGCCGGGCAGATGGGAGGCGTAGCGCAGCTTGCCGGTGACGGGGTCGGGGGCGCCGCCGACGCCGATCGCGACGGTGCGCAGGCTGCCCTCGGCGAGCCCGGCGGCCCGGCGGGCCTCGGCGACCGCGGCGGCGACTCTGGAGACGATCTCGGCGGCCGGGACACCTCTGGTCGGCACACTGTGCTCGACCAGCGTGGAGCCGGTGATGTCGGCGATGGCGACCCGGATCTCGCTGTTGGTGGCGTCCAGCCCGGCGACGTACCCGGCGGCCGGATTCACCTGGTACAGCTGGGCGTTGGGCCCGGGCCCGCCCGCCGTGGTGCCGACCGGCAGGACCAACCCGGCCGCCTCCAGGCGCGCCAGCAGCTGGGAGGCGGTCGGCTTGGACAACCCGGTCAGGGCGCCGATCTGGGTGCGGGAGAGCGGCCCGTTCTCCAACAGGAGTTCGAGCGCGGCTCGGTCGTTGATGGCGCGCAGCAGGCTGGGCGTGCCGGCGAGGGGGGCCTTGGCAGTGCTCTTGGTCATGCCCGGAATCCTCCTCTTTCGGCTGGTCGGGATGGCCCTCGGGTGGCGCTCGGGGCCCGTCTCCGGCGAACTGTTAGGAAACTTTCCAGTCGCTTGGGTAGGACCGTACGGTCCGCCTCAGCGGAGTGTCAATGGTCGACGGCCCAGAGGATGCCGAAGCGTTACCGGACGCCCCGCCTGTGGCGGGAGCGGGTGAACGCTCACCCAGTCTCGAAAAAGAAACTCACATAAAAAAGAGAAATAATCACGCCGCCCCTCCTTGAGCAAGGAGGGGCGGCGTGCCAATGAACGAAGCACAAAAGAAGATGGGGATTCTGGTGTGGCCCCTCGGCGTGCCGAGGGGCCACACTGACAAAGGAAGGCTCTACTCATGCTGCCCGCCTCGCCCGGGCGGCGAGGCGGGCAGCACCAAAAATCAGGCCAGCTACTAAAAATAGGGGCGGCGGCCTCCTCTGGAGAGGAGGCCGCCGCCAAAATGTGGGAGAGGAGAAGCTGGGTGTCGCCCCTCGGCATGCCGAGGGGCGACACCCAAAGAAAGCGCCGGATAAGTGCGAAGTGAGGCGAGGTGGACCCCTGCGTAGGAAGTCGGCCAGGCCGACTTCCTACGCAGGGGTCCGAAAAGGCTGTAGGTCAATCACTGTTCATTTCGCCGTCCCGCCGCGATCGTGATCGCGGCGGGACGGAAGACACGGCAGGGCAAACGGGAAACGGATGAGAAATGCGGGCCCCGCGTCACTGGACGCGGGGCCCGCCCCAAGGCCCGCTCACATCGACCTGAGAGTGATCCCGTTCGGCACCGGCAGCTACCCCAGCTCCGGCGCCGGGATCGTGTACTTCAACGCCGAGGTCGCACGACTGGACAGCGTCCAGGTCGATGGAGACAGGTCCGAGTTCATCGACACCGAGCCGCAGTTGATCAAATATCGAGCCGTGATGAATCGGTTGGAGGCAAGTGCGCTCCAGCCAGACGCATCTTGCGACCTCATTCGCCGTATCGCCCAGAGCATCTGAGAGAGGACCGAGCATGGCCGTTCACGATTGGCAGAAGTCCTCATTCAGTGGCGACGCCGCCAACTGCATCTACGTCTCAGCAACCACCGACCGCGTCATCAGAATCCGCGAAAGCGACGACCCCGGCACCATCATTACCACCAGGCCTGACACGCTCCGCGCCCTCATAAACGGCTTCAAGGCGGGGGAGTTCGACCACCTGACACCATAGCTTGCACGACGGCGGCTGCCTCCTGTGCCAGCACGTCGCTGTTCCGCCGGCGGCCAGGTCCCGGCACTGCCCTGGCTGGCCGCGTCGCCTTGGCCTGTGACGCGGCCTACCCCGAGGCGGTAGCTTCCTGGTAGCACCGCAGGCCCACCGAGCGGGTAGGCGGTCGCGAGCCTGGGAGGGCCGCCGTGCTGGAAGAGCGAGAGTCGATCGGCAATCGGGTGCGTCGGGCACGGCTCCGCTTGGGCATGACCCAGGCTGATCTGGCGGCCACGCTCGGCAGGACCCAGGGCTGGGTGTCGAAGGTCGAGAAGGGAGCCATCGAACTCGACCGGGCCGGCATCATCAACCAGATCGCAGCCGCACTCCATTGCCACCCCAACGACCTCATTGAGCGGCCCTTCGTCGCCGGAAAGGCGTCGGAGAACCAGTGGCAGGTGTCGGCGGCCTCCATCCTGCGGGAGCTTCGTCGGTACGACCTCACGCCTGTGTTCGACGGCCGGCCTCGTCCGGCGGTGGAGCTGTGGCGTGAGACGGAGCGCCTGCACCGACTGCGGGACGCTGCCGCCAACGTCGCCATCATGAAGGTGCTTCCGGACACGCTCCGCGAGGCGCGAGCCCTGGCCGAAGTGTCCACAGGCCATGAACGCGAAGAGGCGTTCGCGATCTATGCGATCGAGTGCAAGTTCGCGCACACAGCTGCCCACGTGCTCGGGCACCCCGAACTGGTCGCCATGGCCTGTGAGCGGGCCGCCTGGTCGGCCCGTCTGTCCGGCGACCCGGTGATGGAGGCGGTCGCGGACTGGATGCGCGTGTGGGACATGTGGGCCACCGCGGACTGGAATGACGCACTGGCGCTGTCCGACAAGGCGCTTCGACTCGTCGAGGACCAGTACCGCGCCAACGATCCACTGGCGGTGCGAGCTTGGGGGACACTGCACCTGCGCGCAGCCGTCTCGGCCGCACGCGCCGGCCACCGGCTGGAGGTCGAGGACCGTATCCAGCAGGCCTACACGGCAGCCGAGTTGATGGATGGCGGCCAGGCCGAGCCTCTCTTCGACCGGCACTCGCTGACTTTCTCCAGCGGAAACGTCCAGATCCACGCCGTATCAGTGCAGTTGGAGATGGGCGACCACGCCCAGGCGCTGATCCTCAACGAGCGCGCCGACCCAGCGAAGGTCGCTGCCCTGCCGGGCTCCCGGCGCGGCCACCACCACATGGACCTGGCCCGCGCCTGGCTGTGGGACGGCAACCGGGACAAGGCACTTCAGGCCCTGGAGACCGCTGAGAAGGTCGCCCCCCAGCTCGTACGCAACCACCCGATCGCGCGGGCCACCCTACGGAAGATCGTCTACGCGGAGCGGTCCGCCACCCGCGAGAAGCTCCGCCACATGTCCGACCGCTTCCACCTGGACGGATAAGGCAGTATTCCACTGATTCATATTCAGGTGTAGTCGCACACTTACCGTCTGTGGGCATGAGCGGACGACGCACAGCCCACGAGGACGCGTACGACCCCGAACCACCCTGGACGCCCCGCCTCGGCGATCTCGCACGACACCGCCACCGGCAAGGTGGGCGTCGTCGTGGACGTGCCCGGAGAGGGCGTCTACAGC
Organism: Streptomyces sp. FH025; assembly: GCF_017427025.1. Classification (GTDB taxonomy): domain Bacteria; phylum Actinomycetota; class Actinomycetes; order Streptomycetales; family Streptomycetaceae; genus Kitasatospora. Next base: position 717 of record NZ_JAFLNG010000608.1, on the reverse strand, counting down.
TACCACCTGCGCCCCGCGGGCGTCGGCTGCGAGAAGGAGTGGACCGCTCCGAAGGACGGATCCACCCTCCGCCCCGCTGCCGTCCAGCGGCAGGCGAACAAGCGGTGACCACCGACACCGCGCCGTCGCGGCGTCCAGCCAGTGACTGCGGACGCCACCGTGACGTGGTGGGCGCCTCGCTCGCCGCGCTATGGGGCCTGGGCCACATCGTCACGCTCGCGCTGCTCGGGATTGTCGCCGAGCACCAGCTGGGCGGCGACCACCCCGTCGCGATGCCGCCCGCACGCGCACTTCCCGACCACGAACCGGCCGTGTGACTCGGCCGCACGCGAAGAACAGGAGAGGTGATGACCACAGCGCCCCTGACCGAACGGTCACCGGCCCGCGCGACCTGGGAGGAGACCGGCACCGTCGTCGTGCCGGGAGTCCTGGAGGGGGCCCGCTTCGAGGTGATCCAGGCCGAGACGCTGAGCCGACTCGACCTGACCACCCCGTACGTGCGCGAGGAGGCAACCGCGCACCGCGACGGATCGTTCGCCTCCCCGGTGCACTGCGGCTTCCTCCCGGCCGGCCCCGAACTGGAGCGGCTGGCCTACGACAAGCCGCTGCTCACGACCCTCCGCGAGGCAACCGGGCTCAGCCGACTGGTGCCGCGTGGTGGCGCCGTCGTGGTCTACCGCGAGGGCGACTTCCAGGGCTTGAACCGGACAGCGCGAA
>NZ_JAFLNG010000607.1 GCF_017427025.1 Streptomyces sp. FH025 | reverse complement strand
GGCGGCCCCAAGAGCGCGAAATGAGACACGTCGGGGAAGGCCGGCCCGCCAACCCCCAACCGCCCGGTCGGCTATGGTGGTTGGCGGGCCGTGACTGGCGCTTGGGTGGGGTACCACCGGGGAGCGGCCTGGCATCCTGTCACTGCCGCGCGCCTGGGCGATCCGTGTGGAGCCCCGGGAGCAGAGATGACCGACACCCACCAGGCGCGGCTGATGGACGGCACCGCCTTGGCCCGCCGCATCACCGAGACGAGCGCGGCGAGCGCCGCCGACCTCCTGCGGCGCACCGGGACGGCGCCGTGTCTGGCGACGGTGCTGGTGGGCGAGGACCCGGCCTCGGTCACGTACGTGCGGATGAAGCGCGCCCGGTGCGAGCGGGCCGGGATCGTGTCGCGGCACGTGGCGCTGCCCGCGTCGGTGAGCACCGCCGGGCTGGTGGAGGCCATCGGCGCGCTGTCCGAGGATCCGGCCGTGCACGGCATCCTGTTGCAGCACCCGGTGGGCGGGCACATCGACGAGCGCGCCGCGTTCGAGGCGATCGCCCCGGAGAAGGACGTCGACGGGGTCACCATGCACTCCTTCGCCGCGATGGGGTTCGGCCTGCCGGGCTTCGTCTCCTGCACGCCCGGGGGGATCCTGCGTCTGCTCGACGAGTACGGCGTCGACCTCACGGGCAAGCACGCCGTCGTGGTGGGGCGCAGCCCGATCCTGGGCAAGCCCGTCGGCATGCTGCTGCTCGGGCGGGACGTTACGGTGACGTACTGCCATTCGCGCACCGTGGGCCTGTCCTCGATCGTGCGGCAGGCGGACGTCCTGGTGGCGGCGGTGGGCCGGCCGCGCTTCATCGCCGGGGCGGACATCAGGCCCGGTGCGGTGGTGGTCGACGCGGGCTACAACCCCGGCAACGTCGGGGACGTCGACTTCGAGACCGCCCGGCACCGGGCGAGCCTGATCACTCCCGTCCCCGGCGGTGTCGGGCCGATGACGATCGCCGTGCTCCTCGCGCAGACCGTCGAGGCGGCCGCTCGGCAGCTCCGTACCGTCGCGCCCTGAGCCCGCGCCACCGCCGGTGGGACGGGGCGGGTCAGGCAGCGGCGGTCGTCCGCGAGTCGTGCCGGTCCTGCGACCCGGACGAAGCCGCGGGGCCGAGGCGGCGGCGGGCCAGGATCACGACGCCGGCGGCGAGGGCCAGGGCGGCCCCGGTCAGCGGCAGGTCGCCGGGCCCGGCCGCGCTGACGGTGGCCCCCGCCAGCGCGGTGCCCGCGGTGATGCCGAGGTTGGAGAAGGAGATGAACAGGCTGTTGCCGAACTCCGGTGCGGCGGTGGCGTCCTGGGCCAGCCAGCCCTGCGCCACGGCCAGGCCGCCGGAGTGGACCGCGCCCCACAGCAGCACCCCGCCCGCCATCGCCGCCGGGTGGGACCCGATGGCGTACAGCAGCACGTACAGGCCCACGTACAGCACCGGGTAGACGGTGACGGTGCGCGTCAGGTTGCGCTCCAGCAGGCGGCCGAAGCCGACGCTGCCGACCGTCATGACGACACCGAAGGCCATCAGGGCGGGCCCGGTGAGGGAGGCGTCGACGCCGGTGACGTTCTCCAGGTACTCGGCGAAGAAGCCGTAGCCGGAGAACATCGCGGCGAACACCAGCGTCGCCCCCGCCACCGACAACCACAGGCGCGCGCTGCGCAGGATCCCCAACTGCCCTGCGTAGGAGGGGCGCTCGACGTCGTCCATGCGGGGGAAGAAGAGCAGGATCCCGACGCAGGCCAGCACGTTGACCGCGGCCGCCGTCCAGAACGCCGCGGCCAGGCCGAGGTGGTCGGCGAGGTAGGAGGTGAGCGGGACGCCGAACGCGAAGCCGGCACTGACTCCGGCGAACACGGTGGTGGCCGCACGCGCCCCCTTGCCCGGCGCGGCCAGCCGCACCGCGGCGGTCAGGGCCAGGGCGAAGAACACCGGATGGGCGAGCGCGGGCAGCACCCGGAAGGCCAGCATCACCGGGAACGAGTCGGTGAGCGCGTAGACCGCGTTGGACACCGCGAACAACGCCAGCGCCGCCGCCAGGACGGCCTTGCGGGGCAGCCGGGAGGCCAGCAGCGTGGTCAACGGGCCGGTGACGGCCACGGTCAGCGCGAACGCGCCGACCAGCCACCCCGCCCCCGACGCCCCCACTCCCAGGCGTTCGGCCAGGCGTGGCAGCACACCCACCACGCCCATCTCGGTGGTGATGATCCCGAACACCCCCACCGCCAGGACCGGGACGGCCAGAGCACTCCTGCTCACAACGGCTCCCATCGAACCTCGAACCTCCAAAATCAAGCCACAAATCTAGATAGTTAGATGCATCAGGGCCGAGAAAAGGGGCGCCGCGAAGGCGCCCCTTCCTCACACGCAGCACGCGCGGAGGGAGCACGGGCCCGAGGCCCGCAGAGTCACATTTCGTCGCGCACGTACGCCGCGAAGGCCGCGATCGTCTCCTCGTTGCGCCGGTAGAAGGTCCACTTCCCCACCCGCTCGCAGGTCAGCAACCCGGCATCCCGCAGGATCCGCAGATAGCCGGAGACCACCGACTGGGCCAGCCCCGATCGCTCCTGGATCTCGGTGACGCACACCCCGATGTGGAAGCCGACCCCGCGCTCGCGGTAGTACTCCTCGTCCCAGTAGCGCTCGGGCGTCTTCAGCCAGCGCAGGAAGTCCGCGCGCGCCGGATTGGCGAGCGCCTTGTGCACGGCCAGCGGATCCACCGCACACTCCCTTTCCTCACCCGCCCGGGCCTCTCCCGACGCATCTAATATTCTGGATACGTCCTGGGGTGTCAAGGCGAGCCCGCTACGGCCGGGCCGGTCACCCTTCCCGTGGTACGGCGTACGCCAACGGCGGGGCGATCGCCCGGGCGTCGGCTCCCTCCCCCACCCACAGGCCGATCAGCAGCGCGGCCGTCGCCTCCAGCAGGTGGGCGCGCGCCAAGGGGCCCGCCGCCAGCGGCTCGCACCCCACATCCCGTACCAGGGCCCCGACGAGCTTGAGGGCGGCGTCGTCGTCACCGCACAGCGGCACCGCCAGCGCGCCGCCCTCGAACACCGGCTCCTCGATGCCCCACACGCTCACGTGGCACAGGTTGAACGCCTTGACCACCCGGGCGGCGGGCGCCGCCGCCGCGATCCGCTCGGCCGCCGACGGGCCGGTACCGGTGGTCAGGGTGAAACCGGGCCCCACCGGGTTCGAGCAGTCCACCACCACCCGCCCCGCCAGCGCCCCGGCATGGGCCGCCGCCAGCGCCGGCGCCGCGGCGTACGGGACCGCCAGCAGCACCACGTCCTCGCCGTGGCGCACCGCCTGCCCCACCGTGCCGGCCCGCGCACCGGTCAGCGCCGCCGTCCGCGCGGTACGGCCCGCGTCCCGTCCGCCCACCATCACCTCGTGCCCGGCCCGCACCCAGCGCCCGCCCAGCACCCCGGCCATCGCTCCGGTTCCCACGATCCCGATCCTCACCCGCACCAGCTCCTCAATTCCCGTCCGGTGTTTATGAGTCGACGCTAGGACAGGGCTCAGGCACCATTCGGTGCATGACCCACGACCAGGCCTTTCTCGCCGACTGCCGCGCCCGCCTCACCTTCGACCTGATCGCCCACACCTGGGATCCGGTCGTCCTGTGGGCGCTCGGCCGCCGCCCCCACCGCCCCGGCGAACTGGTCCGGCAGATCGGCGGCATCAGCCCCAAAGCCCTCAACGAGGCACTCCACCGCCTCTGCCGGGCCGGCCTGGTCCGACGCACCCCCCACCCGGGCTCACCGCCACGTGTCGAGTACGCCCTCACCGACCTCGGCACGACCCTCCTGGGCCCGGTCAGCGCACTCGGGGCCTGGGCCTTCGAGCACGGCGACGAGGTCGCCGCCGCCCTCGCCCGCAACGAACGTTCAGACCAGGGAGTCGAGTTGTGAGTGAACCCGGCTGACTCCCCTCATCCGCACACGCACCACCACCCGCCTGCGCGCCGTCCGCCGGCCCCGGGTCACCTTCCGCCACACCTACGTCCTCAGCCCCGCTTCCTCCCCCCGACGGGTGAGGGCCGGGCCGGGGACGAGGACGGCGGCGCAGAGGAGGGCCACGCAGGACAGGGCGGCGGCGGTCAGGAAGGCCGCGCGGTAGCCGGGGAGTGTCCCGGCGCCGGCCGCCTGGGAGGCGGTCGACAGGACCGCCAGGCCCAGTCCCCCGCCGACCTGGAGGGCGGTGTTGAACAGCGCCCCGGCCACGCCCTGCTCGTCCTCGCCCGCTCCGGCCAGGGCGGTGACGTTCGCGGACACGAAGGTCTGCGACAGCCCGACGATCACCACGGCCAGCAGCGGCAGCACGCCCGTCCAGTAGCCGGAACCCGGGCCCAGCAGCGCGAAGCCGGCCAACCCCACCGTGTAGCAGGCCAGACCGAAGAGCATCAGACGCCGCGCGCCCAGCCGGGACACCAGGCGCCCGGCCAGCAGGGGCAGCGCGGTGCCGCCGACGGCCAGCGGCAGGAACGCCACCCCGGTGGCCAGCGGGCCGTAGCCCAGTACGTCGCGCAGCAGCAGCGCCGCGAAGTAGTTGACCCCGACCCACCCCGCGTACATCAGCACCGCCACCGCGAGCGCCCCGGCCAGTCCCGGACGGCGCCAGAGCGCCGGGGGCACCAGCGGGTCGGCGGCCCGGCGCTGGCCGCCTTCGCCGTACGCCAGCGCCGCGACGGCCAGCACGCCCGCCGCCCAGCCCACTCCGTC
>NZ_JAFLNG010000606.1 GCF_017427025.1 Streptomyces sp. FH025 | reverse complement strand
GAGCGGTCGTAGTGGAGGATGTCCGGCAGGACGAGTTTCAGCGTCTCGGTGGCGGCCGCGGTGGTGTAGTCGCCGGTGTGCTGGAGGACGGCCGTCCAGGGCTCCCGGTAGGTGTCCCAGTCGTCGGCCGGTTCGCCCGCGTTGTAGGCGTCCTTGGCCTCCTCGGCGTTGAAGTACGCGGTGAGGGAGGGGTGGGCGCCCCGGTCGACGGAGAGGAGTTGGCCGTCCTGCCGCAGGCTCACCCGGCCCCAGAGGCCGATGGTCGGGTCCGGTCCGAGTTCGGCGTCCGGGACTTCGAGGGCGATGCCGAAGACGTTGGCGTTCGCCATCGCGTCCTTGCCCGTCCAGGTGAAGTCGTTGACGATCCCTTCGAGGTCGGCGAAGAAGGGGTCGCTGCGCAGGCCGGCGAACAGCTTGTAGCCGTTCGCCTCGGCGACGTCCGGGGCGGCGCCGAAGGTCACGGCGACGGAGGAGAACAGCACGTCGCCGGCCGGTTCGTGGTTCCGGGCGGCGGTGCCGGTGGAGCGGTGGACGGTGACGGTCTGCGCGCCCTCGGCGGCTGGGGAGAAGGTGAAGGAGTAGGCGACGTCGGCCCGGTGGTCGCCGTCGTTGTCGATGTTGATCCGGTAGACCGCGTCCGGGTGGAACTCGGCGGCCCGGGTGGGCGCGTACGGGTTCACGTTCAGGATCAGCACCGTGCGGCCCGGCGCGTCGGCCGCCGGGAAGGCGAAGAGGTCGGTCATGTCGAGGCGGGCATCGTCGTGCGGGGAGCGGAGGTTGGGTCCGCTGAGGTGGTGGGACATGCCACGGTGGTAGCAGTCCCCGCCCGGCCCGGCCCCGGCGACACCCGTGCAGCAGCCCGCTGTACACCGATCGGCGGCGGGCTGCTGCACGGGCGATGGGCCCCAGGAGCTGTCAGCCGAGCGGCAGTTCCAGGCGGGCCTCGCTCCCGCTCACCGAGCTGACGGTGGTGGTGGTCAGAGCGGGGAGGTCCGAGCCCGAGTAGGAGTACAGCGGGTCACGACTGTTGACCACCAGGGCGAGGCGGTGCCCGACCGGCAGGTCGTAGGCCGCGGCCTGGAGGTCCCAGCTGATGGTGCTGTTGACCTTCGGGGTCAGGTCGGTGGCCGTGTACGGCTCATGGGTGATGATCCGGGCGGTGCCGTCCGGGGCGACGTCGTAGAGGTAGGCGATCACCGTGGCGGCGTCGGTGCTGCTGCGCACGGTGAGCTGCACGTTGGCGGTGCCCCGGATGCGGCGGGCCACCTCGCCGGAGCCGGTCAGCGGGTCGGTCGACCAGACCAGCAGCTGATCGCGCTCGAACTTCGCCAGCTCGTAGGGCTTGGGGTTGCCGAACCACTCCTGCTGCCCGGTCTTGAGCAGCTCGCCCGCGACGGAGGAGGTCAGGGCACCGGCGGCGAAGTCCCGCGACCACCCGACGGTCGGCTTGTCGGTCAGCGAGCCGTCACCGGTGTCGCCGGTACCGGTGAGGTGCCAGGCCTCGCTGCCGGTGGTGACCTCGCGCCAGGACGCGTACGTCTCCCGGCGCGCCGGGACGGTGATCAGCTTGGTGCCGCCCGGGATGGTGACCGTCTGGTAGGTGAACATGCTCTGGCTGTTCACCGCCGGCCAGTTCGGCACGTCGTTGTCCACACCGAGCAGGTGGTGGTCCAGCCACTCGTAGGCCTCCCGCGTCGGCACCGCCAGCCCGGGGAACGGCAGGCCGGGCACCAGCCCGGCCAGGCCGGGGCCCTCGGGGGCGCCGTGGTCGCCGATCCACAGGTTCAGCCGCTTCGGCACGGTGAGCCGCTCGAAGAGGTCGACGACCGGGTTGACCGGGAACAGCGTCTCGTGCCAGGTGTTCGAGATGAACGTCGGGATGCCCCGCGCGTTCGTCTGGTCGACGTACGCCGCCGGGGAGCGCTTGGTGAGGAAGGCGACCACCTCGTCGAGGTTCCGGTCGCTCAGGAAGTCCTTGAGGAGCTGCTGCGTCCCCTCGTCGAACTTCTCCTCCAGCGGGCCGCCGGTGAAGTCGATCAGCGCCTGCACCGTCTCCAGGTGCCGGGTGCCGTTGTTGTACAGGCTGGTGGCGAGGTTCCCCCAGGTGCTCAGCGCGACCACGGTGTCGACGCGACCGGCCGGGTCGTGCGCGGCGACCAGCTGGCTGATCCCGGAGCCGTAGGACTCGCCGAGGAAGCCGATCCGGCTGGGGGTGAAGTACTCCTGCGCGTAGTCGATCACCATCGAGCCGTCGGACCAGTCGTTGGGCCCGGCCACGTCGATGAAGCCCTCGGACGTGGACAGCCAGCCGTCGATGCCCATGCCGCGCGGGGAGTAGGCGAGCACGTGGTAGCCGCGCTGCGCCAGCTTGAAGTACGCGTAGAGGAAGGGCAGCCAGCCGAACGGGTTCCAGCCGGCGGGCACGATCACCACCGGGTGCGGGGTGTCGTCCTTCAGCTTGATCGTGAACGCCGATAGCTGGATGCCGTCGGCCGCGGTGATGCGGGGGGATTCGATCCTGGCGATCCGCCGCACCTCGGCCACGAGCTGCGAGAGCTCCGGCGGAAGTTCGACGCCCTCCTCGCCCTGGACGGCGGCGAGCAGCGCCTGGGACACGTCGACGACGGCCTGACTGACGCTGTGGCCTGGGCCCCAGATGCCATTGGTGGCGATGTCGGTGAGCGTCGCTTCGGTGACCGACGGAGTCGGGCCACTGGTCATTCGGAACCACCTTCTCTGCGAACGGATGCCGATCGGCATCATGATCAGAGCAGAGAAGGCCAAACTGATTCGTCATCAACATTCGTCAGAACTGGTGATGTTGTAGCGATACCCACTCTCGCGCGCCCCATCTACGCTACCCACTACGAACTGGCGTCCGTGAAGTCCACGAAGGAGAAGCCCACATGGCCGAGGCCGAGCGCCCGCTGTCCCTGCCCGCCCGCACCGTCGACGACCCGGACCCCGCGATCGCCGCCGTGCTCACCGGCGTCCAGGCCAAGACGGGCGCGGTCCCCAACATGTACGCCCGGATGGCCAACGCGCCCGGCCTGCTCCAGGCCTACCTGGGCGGGATCGAAGCCTTCCGCTCCGGTTCCGGCTTCACCCCCGCCGAGCAGGAGACCGTCCTGCTGACCATCAGCCGCGCCAACGGCTGCACCTACTGCGTCGCCGCGCACAGCACGCTCGCCGACCGGAACGACGTGCCCACCGAGATCACCGACGCCATCCGCGACGGCCGGCCGATCCCCGACGCCCGCCTGGCCGCGCTCTCCGCCTTCACCGAGGCCTTCGTCGAAACCCGCGGCCTGCCCACCGCCGCCCAGACGGACGACTTCCTGCGGGCCGGCTTCACCGAGACCGACATCCTGCACATCCTGCTCGCCGTGTCGGCGAAGACCATCAGCAACTACACCAACCACCTCTTCCACACCCCGGTGGACCCGGCCTTCGCCCGCCGCGCCTGGCAGGACTGAGGCGCGGCCCCGGCCCGCCGGAGCGGGCTCCGACCGATCAGGCCTCCGGGACGGCCTCGGGAAGGACCAGGCCGAGGTGGTCGCGCAGCGCCCGGCGGCCCGTGGCGGTCACGGTGAGGGCTCGGGTGGTGCCGACCCGGGTGAGCCATCCGGCGGTGAGGGCGTGGGTGCACAGGGCGGCACCGGCGGCACCGGCCAGGTGGGGGCGGCGCTCGGTCCAGTCGAGGCACGCGCGCACGGGCGGGCGGCGTGATCCGCTCGGCAGCGCGATGCCGAGTCCGGCGAGCCAGGCCGTGCCGTCACCGGTCAGTGCCGGCTCCGCTCCCCAGGCCAGCAGGCCGCGCTCGACCATGGCGTCGGTGACCGCCAGCGCGACGGAGCCGGCCAGGTGGTCGTAGCACAGCCGCGCGCGGGCGAGCGCCCGCTGCCGGCCGGAGGCGGCCAGCGTGCGCGGCCGTGGGGTTCGCCGCGGGGCCAGCGCCGCGAGGCTCTCGATCAGCTCCACCACCCTGCGGTCGGCCAGCCGGAGGTAGCGGTGGCGTCCGTGCCGCTCCTCGGCGAGGAGGCCTCCGGCGACGAGCAGGTTCAGGTGCGAGGTCGCGGTCGAGGGGGCGACCCCGGCGTGACGTGCGAGTTCGGTCGCCGTCCAGGCCCGGCCGTCGAGCAGCGCCAGGCAGCAGGCGGCCCTGGTCCCGTCGGCCAGCAGTCTGGCCACGGCGGCCAGGTCCACGCCCACGTCCTGGTCCGCACGTCGGGTGTCCGCACGTCGGGTGTCCGCGCTTCGGGTGTCCGCGCTTCGAGTGTCCACCCCTCGAGTGTGCGTCGGCGTTCCTTCGACGCCCGTCGAAGCGTCCGCGCCGTAGCCTCACCGGGCCGACGCTCCCACACCCCGGAGGAACCATGCCCGCACCCGAAATGCCCCGCGCCCAGGCCGACCTCGTCGTCACCGACGCCCCCGCACCCACGGATCTCAGCACGATCTCCGACGCGCTGGACCGCTTCAACGTCGAGCGGATCGGAGTCGACGACCGCCGGCCGCTCGCCGTCCTGGTCCGCGATCCCGGGACGCACCGGACGGTCGGCGGACTGACCGGGCGCACCTCGCTCGGGCTGTTCTTCGTCGACCTCTTCTTCCTGCCGCCCGAGCTGCGCGGCGGCGGGCTGGGCAGGGCGATCCTCCGGCGGGCCGAGAGCGAGGCCCGCGCCCGCGGGTGCCGTACGGCGGTGCTGTACACGATCAGCTTCCAGGCCCCCGGCTTCTACCGGAAGGAGGGGTGGAGGCTCCTGGGC
>NZ_JAFLNG010000605.1 GCF_017427025.1 Streptomyces sp. FH025 | reverse complement strand
GCGTCCGGTAGAGTTCTACTCGTCGCGAAGGAGACGGAGCGACAAACCGCAAGACCGGGGTGTGGCGCAGCTTGGTAGCGCGCTTCGTTCGGGACGAAGAGGCCGTGGGTTCAAATCCCGCCACCCCGACCCAGTAACACCAGCTCAGGGCCGGTGTCCCGCAAGGGACACCGGCCCTGACTGGTTCTCCCGGGGCTATCGGGGGAATTCCGGGAGAAAACCGCCGGGAAAGTGGCCTCCGGGGCTACCGCTGAATCTCTTTCAGCAGTGCATCGAGAACCGCCACGGGCGCCGAGCCGGTGGTGGTCGGCTTCGACGTGTTGGCGGCCACTGCGGAGGGCCGGGACGGCTCGGTGTGCGGCTTCCCGGACCGTGTGCCGGGCGTCTGAGGCCCGAGGCCGCCGCCGGATCCCGGGTCACCGTACGAGGGGCGTCGCAACCCCGCGGCGGTGCCCCCGCCGCCATGGGGACCGGGCGGGCCGAACACCCGGTTGAACCGCCGGACGACCGCACGTTCGTGAACGCCCCGATCTCGCCGGCCGGGCGGACAGAACCCCACCACCCGTTCCGTTCCCTCCCCCCGATCGGGTTGGATGGTCGGATGAGCGAGGAGAAGAGCACCGTACCGGCGTGGGAGCAGCGGTTCAGGGCGGCCCGGGTCTCACTGCCCGACTGGGCCGAGGACGCCCCCGACCGGGCGCTGTACGTGTCCAACGCGACCGGCACCTACGAGGTGTACGCCTGGGACCGCGCGACCGGTACCCACCGTCAGGTCACCGACCGCCCGAACGGCACCACCGACGCCGAGCTGTCCCCGGACGGCGCCTCGGTCTGGTGGTTCGACGACCACGACGGCGACGAGTTCGGCGTCTGGCGCCGCCAGCCCTTCGCGGGCGGCCCGGACGAGGAGGCCGTGCCCGGCCTCGCCCCCTCCTACTCGGCCGGCCTGGCCCTCGGCCGCGACGGCACGGTGGTCGTCGGCCGCTCCACCGACGAGGACGGCACCACCCTGCACCTGCGCCGCCCCGGCGCCACCGAGCCGGTCGAGATCTACCGGCACGCCGAGTACGGCGGCGTCGGCGACCTCAGCCACGACGGCACCCTGCTCGCGATCGACCACACCGAGCACGGCGACGCGATGCACTCCGCGATCCGTGTCGTCCGCATCACGGAGGACAGCCGGGTCGAGACCGTCGCCGAGCTGGACGAGGTGACCGGCCGGGAGGAGCCCCGCGGCGTCGCCTGCCTCGGCTTCGCCCCGGTCGAGGGCGACACCCGCCTGCTGGTCGCCCACCAGCGCACCGGCCGCTGGGAGCCGATGATCTGGGACGTCGCCACCGGCGCCGAGACCGCCCTCCCGCTGCGCGACGAGCAGGGCCGCGAGCTGCCCGGCGACGTGTCCGCGCAGTGGCGCCCGGGCGCCGGGGAGCTGCTGGTCGAGCACGAGTACGAGGCGCGCAGCGAGCTGTTCTCGTACTCGCTCGCGGACGGCCGGCTGACCCGCCTGGAGACCCCGCGCGGCACCGTCGGCGGCGCCACCGCCCGTCCGGACGGCACCGTCGAGTACCTGTGGTCCTCCGCCGCCGAGCCCGCCGCCGTCCGCTCGACCGCCGGGACGGTCGTTCTGCGGGCGCCCGGCCCGGTGCCGCCCGGCTCGGTGCCGGTCGAGGACGTGTGGGTGGACGGGCCCGGCGGGCGGGTGCACGCCCTGGTGCAGCGGCCGGCGGGGGCCGCCGGGGGGCCGTACCCGACCGTGTTCGAGATCCACGGCGGCCCGACCCACCACGACAGCGACTCCTTCGCTGCCGGCCCGGCCGCCTGGCTGGACCACGGCTTCGCGGTGGTCCGGGTCAACTACCGCGGCTCGACCGGCTACGGCCAGGCCTGGACCGACGCGCTGCACGAGCGGGTCGGCCTGATCGAGCTGGAGGACATCGCCGCCGTGCGGGAGTGGGCGGTCACCAGCGGGCTCGCGGACCCGGAGCGGCTGGTGCTCACCGGCGGCAGCTGGGGCGGCTACCTGACCCTGCTCGGCATCGGCGTGCAGCCCGGGAACTGGTCGCTCGGCGTCGCCGCCGTGCCGGTCGCGGACTACCACACCGCGTACGCCGACGAGATGGAGGCGCTCAAGTCGCTCGACCGCACGCTCTTCGGCGGCACCCCGGAGGAGGTCCCGGAGCGCTTCACCGCCTCCTCGCCGCTGACCTACGTCGAGCAGGTGCGGGTGCCGGTGTACATCAGCGCCGGGGTCAACGACCCGCGCTGCCCGATCCGGCAGATCGAGAACTACGTCGAGCGGCTGGAGCGGCTCGGCAAGCCGCACGAGGTGTACCGGTACGACGCCGGGCACGGCTCGCTGGTGGTGGAGGAGCGGATCAAGCAGCTGCGGCTGGAGATCGACTTCGTCCGGCGGCACCTCGGCCTTCCGGACGGGACCGCCGGAGGGGCCGAGTGAGGCGTCGGTTGACGCTCGCCGGGGCGGCGGTGGCCGGGGCCCTGGTGCTCACCGGGTGCTCGGGCTCGCACGGGGACGAGGCGGCCTGCCCGCCCCCGACCGGTCCGGCGGTGGTGCCGAGCCCCTCGGCCGCCGTGCCGACGCCCGGCCGCTCGACGCCCCCGGCGGGCGCGGTCCCGTCGACGGGCGGGGTGCCCGCCGTACCGCTCGCCACGGCGACCCGGGCGAGTTCGGTGGGTGCGGGGCCGGCCGTCGTACGGGCGGCGTACGAGCCGGAAGGGAAGGAGGACGAGGAGCAGGCCGCCAAGGGGTCGGGCGGCTCCAAGGGCTCCTCCGGCTCGAAGGGCTCGGGCGGCTCCGGCGGCTCCGGCGGCTCGGGCGGCTCCGGCGGCTCAGGGTCCAAGGGCTCGGGCGGCTCGAAGGGCGGCCGTACCGTGCACCACCACATCGACCACTACGACTCGGAGGGTGGGACCGGCAGCGGCCGCAGCCACTGCCACGGCGGGGCGCAACCGCTGTCCGACGAGACGTCGACACCGTTCGGCGGCCAGACCCCGGCCGCCCCGGCCCCTTCGCCGACGCCGACACAGGCTCCGACGCAGACACCGGCACAGGTTCCGGGGCAGGCGCCGACCGCGACCCCGACCGCGCCGCCGGCCAAGCAGGCGCCGGCGCCCGGCAAGCCCGCCCGCTAGCAAGCCCATCGCCAGCAAGCCCACCGCCAGCGGCCCGCCCGTTTGGCGGGTCCGCTCCGGAGCAGGGCCGCGCCCGAAGAGGGCTCAGTCCAGGACCGGGTCCAGTCCCAGGGCCCGGTCCTGCTCCGCCTCCGCCTCACGGCGCACCAGCCGGAACCACATGAAGATCACGAATCCGCCGAAGACGAACCACTCCAGCGTGTAGCCCAGGTTCTGGAACGCCCGCAGCGTGAGCCCGTCCCCGCCCTGCGGCTGGACGGTCGGTACGGCGGTCAGCCCGGCGGGCACCTGGTCGGCGGCCACCCAGCCGTCGTACCAGCCGTCGTACTCCAGGACGTTCAGCAGCGAGGCCCGGTTGATCATGCCGAGCTGCCCGGCGGGCAGACCGCCCGCGACCGCGCCGTTGCTGCCCACCGACTCGTTGGCCTGGAGCCGCCCGGTCACCGTCACCGGCCCGGTCGGCGCCGGCTCGACCGCCCCGGACGGGGATCCGGCCGCCCAGCCCCGCACCACGGCGACGGCGTGTCCGTCGGCGGTGCGCAGCGGGGTGAGCACGTAGTAGCCCTGCTTGCCGTCCAGCACCCGGTTGGGGACGAGCAGCTGGTGCTCGGTGTCGTAGCTGCCGGTGATCGAGACCGGCTTGCCGACGGTCTCCGTGGTCACCTGCGGGCTGGCCGGGGAGAGCAGCGCGTCGATCGGCCGGGTTTCACCCGATGCGGTGAGCGACTGCTCGGTCTCATGGTGCGTGGTGACCCGGTCCTCGAACCGGCCGAGCTGCCAGGAGCCCAGCCAGACGCACACCACCACGGCCGCCACGGCCAATGCGGTGCCGCCCAGCCAGCGCGGAGTCAGGAGGAACCGGTACACACCCCCCACGGTAACCACTCCTCACACCGGCGCCGACCACTGGGTCCGCGGGGGCGCCGCGAGCGGCCGTCCGTTCACCCCGCCGTGGGCGCCCCCGTCTGCGGTGCGGCCCCGCCCGCGGACTGCACGCCGCCCCGGTAGAGCGTCCCCCCGCAGGCGACCGGCAGCGAGGCCGTCGCGGCCGACGGACTGCCCGGGGCCGGGGTGTGCGCGATGGTGGCGGTCCCCGTCCGGCCGGTGGGGTTGGCGGTCGCGGTGGCCGTCGGACTGGGTTCCACGGTGGGACCGGCCGAGGGCGAGGAGCTCGGCTGCGGGTTGGCGGTCGGGGCCGCGGAGGCGCCGGAGCCGGGGACGCCCCCGGTGGCCGGGGCCTGGGTGTTCAGGGACACCTGGCTGACCCCGAGGGACGGGTCGGTCGCGCCGCCGGCCGGGGTGCAGCCTTGGTCCGGGACCCACGCGAACGGCACCCGGTACCCCGCCTGCGGCGCGAGCACCGGCGGCTCGGCGTCCATCGCGGGCAGGCTGTCGCCCGCCGGGTCGCCGGGTGTGTGGTCGGCCGTACGGACGCGGCTGCGGTCGGCGCCGCTGACGGCGGTGACGGCCACCGCGCCCGGCCCGCCGAGGCGGCAGCTGCGGCCGGAGACGTTGTACACCGTGAAGGCGCCGTAGATCCGCCCCTGCGCGTCCGCGGTGCCGACCTGCGCGGTGCCCTGCCCGAGGTCCGTCCGGGTGCACAGCGGGACGATCCCGCCGTC
>NZ_JAFLNG010000604.1 GCF_017427025.1 Streptomyces sp. FH025 | reverse complement strand
CCAGGCCCGATCCTGCGGCGCGCCCGGCGACGTCTACGGCCGCCACCGGAGTTCCGAGCCGGGTCGGCTCGCCGGGCGGGTCGGGCTGCGGGCACGACCGACACCTTGGCATGCGAACGGGTGAATGTCCATGTCCCCGGTGGACGGCACGCAGCTGCCCGGGAGCGGACCGGGCCCAGCCGGTCGGCCGATCCCGGGCAGGGGCGGTTGACCCGTGGGCCCCGGGTGGCAGACTGCACTGCATGGCGATTCACAGGAACCTACTCGACGGCCCCGAACCGACCCTCCTGCCGGAGGACGAGCAGCCCTACCGGATGCTGGCGGAGGAGTCGGCCTCACCGACCCAGGTGGCGGCCGAGTTCCCGACCTTCTGCCTGGCCTGGGCCATGCTCGCCGACGACGCCTTCGCGGCCGGCCGCTACGTCGAGTCGTACGCCTACGCCCGGACCGGCTACCACCGCGGCCTGGACGCGCTGCGCCGCAACGGCTGGAAGGGCCACGGGCCGGTGCCGTGGGAGCACCGCGGCAACCGCGGTTTCCTGCGCTGCCTGGCGGCGCTCGCCCGGGCGGCCGGCGCGATCAAGGAGACGGAGGAGGAGACCCGCTGCTGGCAGTTCCTGAAGGACAGCAGCGCGGAGGCGTACGCGGAGCTCAAGCCGTAGTCCGAGGCGAGTGACGGACGGAGACGACCGTGCCCCCGGCGGAGGACCGCCGGGGGCACGCGCGTCTCACGCGGCTACCGCGCTCACATCAGGCGCTTGCTCACTTCAGGCGCTTGCTCACTTCAGGCGCTTGCCCGCCGAACGCAGCTGCTCGGCGGCCTCGACCACGCGGGCGGCCATGCCGGCCTCGGCCAGCTTGCCCCAGGTGCGGGGGTCGTAGGTGTTCTTCTTGCCGACCTCGCCGTCGACCTTCAGCACGCCGTCGTAGTTGGCGAACATGTGGCCGGCGACCGGGCGGGTGAAGGCGTACTGGGTGTCGGTGTCCAGGTTCATCTTCACGACGCCGTTCTCCAGCGCGGTGGCGATCTCCTCCGGCGAGGAGCCCGAGCCGCCGTGGAAGACGAAGTCGAACGGGTCGGTCTTGCCGTACTGCTTGCCGATCGCGTCCTGCAGCTCGCGCAGCAGCTCCGGCTTCAGCACGACGTTGCCCGGCTTGTACACGCCGTGCACGTTGCCGAAGGAGGCGGCCAGCAGGTAGCGGCCCTTCTCGCCCAGGCCCAGCGCCTCGGCGGTGCGCACGGCGTCGTTGACGGTGGTGTACAGCTCGTCGTTGATCTCGTGGGTGACGCCGTCCTCCTCGCCGCCGGTCGGGGTGATCTCGACCTCAAGGATGATCTTCGCGGCGGCGGCCTGGGCCAGCAGCTCCTGGGCGATGGCCAGGTTGTCGGACAGGGTCTCGGCCGAGCCGTCCCACATGTGCGACTGGAACAGCGGGTTCCGGCCCTTGGCCACGCGCTCGGCGGAGATCGCCAGCAGCGGGCGGACGTAGCCGTCCAGCTTGTCCTTCGGGCAGTGGTCGGTGTGCAGCGCGACCGTGACGTCGTACTTGGCGGCGACGATGTGCGCGAACTCGGCGAGCGCGACCGCGCCGGTCACCATGTCCTTGTTGTGCTGGCCGCCCAGGAACTCCGCGCCACCGGTCGAGATCTGGATGATGCCGTCGCTCTCGGCCTCGGCGAAACCACGCAGTGCGGCGTGCAGGGTCTGCGACGAGGTGACGTTGATGGCCGGGTAGGCGAACTTGCCAGCCTTGGCCCGGTCCAGCATCTCGTTGTAGACCTCGGGAGTTGCGATGGGCATGCGATCCGCTCCTGTCGGGTTGCGGCGTACGGACGGGTGCTGTCCGACGCTTTGTACGCCTTCGTGACGACTCCGTGCCGGCCCGCCGACGCGCGGCGCTGCGGTGTGGCTCTCCGGCACCAAGGTTCGAGGCGGCCACCGCGGTACGGCCATGAGGGTGGTGACCGCCGCGGACCGGACGCCTGTGCCATCTTCCCAGACTCGTGCCCGCAGGTCAGCAGGAGCCCGCCTGTCGGAACGCCGTACCGGGGCACTCGGCCGGAACCCGTCGACGGGGCTCGGCCGGAAGTCGCCGGCAAGACGCGCCCGCTATCCTGCGCCCGTGGACTACAACCAGCTGGCCGTCAACCTGCTCGACGCCAAATCCCTGATCTCGTCCCTCGGCGCCATCGGGCTGATCGCGATCATCTTCGCGGAGACCGGCCTGCTGGTCGGCTTCTTCTTCCCGGGCGACTCGCTGCTGATCCTCGCGGGTGTCGCCGCCTCGAGCGCCGCCTCCTCGGTGCTCGGCGAGGGCGCCAGGCTGCCGATCGCCGTGCTGCTCGTCGGCTGCCCGATCGCGGCGGTCGCCGGTGCCCAGCTGGGGCACCTGATCGGCGCCAAGGTCGGACCGAAGATGTTCGACAAGCCCGATTCGAAGATCTTCCGCCGCGAGTACGTGGTGAAGGCGGAGGAGTACTTCAACAAGTTCGGCTCCGGCAAGGCCGTGGTGCTGGCCCGCTTCATGCCGATCATCCGCACCTTCCTGAACCCGGTGGCCGGCACCCTGGAGATGCCCGCCAGGACCTTCTTCGTCTGGAACGTCGTCGGCGGTGTGCTGTGGACCGAGTCCATGCTGCTGATCGGCTACTTCTTCGGTGACGCGCTCGCCCCGGTGATCGACAAGTACCTGATCCCGGCGGTGCTGCTGATCGTCCTGCTGTCGATCTCGCCGATCCTGATCGAGGTCATGCGGGAGCGGCGGAAGAAGAAGGCGGGCGGCGCCGAGACCGACGCCGAGGCCGTGCAGGCCGGCAGTGGACGCCACCGGCGCGGCTGAACCTCAGGGCGACGGACGAAGGGCCGGGCCCCGTTCCACGTGGTTTCACGTGAAACGGGGCCCGGCCCTTCGCGTTGTGCGTACGTGTGCGGGCGTCCGCGGAGGTCAGAGGCCCAGGTCGGCCAGGTCGTACGCGGTCACGTACTCCAGGCCCTGCGCCTCGACGGCGGCCGCGCCACCGCGCTCGACGATCACCGCGACGCCGACCACCTCGGCGCCCGCCTCGCGCAGCGCCTCGACGGCGGTCAGCACCGAGCCGCCGGTGGTGGAGGTGTCCTCGACCGCCAGCACCCGGCGGCCCTTCACGTCCGGGCCCTCGATCCGGCGCTGCAGGCCGTGCGCCTTGCCGGTCTTGCGGACCACGAAGGCGTCCAGCTGACGCCCGCGCGCGGCGGCCGCGTGCAGCATCGAGGTGGCCACCGGGTCGGCGCCCAGGGTCAGACCGCCGACGGCGTCGTACTCCAGGTGCGAGGTCGCGTCCAGCATCACCCGGCCGACCAGCGGGGCGGCCACGCCGTCCAGCGTGATCCGGCGCAGGTCGACGTAGTAGTCGGCCTCCTTGCCGGAGGAGAGGGTGACCTTGCCGTGCACGACGGCCTTGTCCTTGATCTGTGCCAGCAGGGCGTCGCGGTCGTTGCTCATGAGCGTTCAGTCTAGGGCCTGCCCTGCCCTGCGGCCGTACCCGGCGCCGCGCGGCTCAGCGCCGACGCAGCGCCCTGACCAGCACCACGGCGCCGCCCAGCAGCGCCACCGAGCCGCCGATCACCCACGGCACCGCACTGCGGCCGCCGGTGCCCGGCACCACGATGCCGCCGGCCTCGCCGCCCCAGCGGGACGCCGCCCGGGCCCGCGCGCTGCGGGCCGGCAGCGCCGGGGCGTAGCGGCCGCGCGGCGGGGCGTGGTCCACCTCCTCGGCCGACCGGCCGACGATGCTGCGGCGGACCGGGCCGCTGAGCTCCGGCGTGTCCTCGTAGGCGAACAGCGGCTCGACGGGGAGCTCCTCGGCGACCTCGTCCTGGTGGCCGCCCCGGGCCTCGTCGTCCTCGTCCTCCTCCGCGTCCTCGTCGTCCTCCGCGTCCTCGTCCTCGTCGTCGGCGGAGCCGATCGGGAGGCCGAAGCGCTCGGCGTCGGCGTCGGAGAAGGCGATCAGGTCGGAGAGGTCGTCGTCGAGGTCCTCGCCGGGCTGGTCCAGGTGCTCCTCGATGGAGACGACCTCGGCGTCGGTCCGCTCCTCGGCGACGGTCTCCTCGGCGCTCTCTTCGGCGGTCCGCTCGGCGGCCTCCTCGTCGCCGTCGAGGTCCGCGTCGAGGTCCGCGTCGAGGTCCGCCGCGGGCTCGGCCTCCGGGGAGGTGAGCGCGGTGGCGAACCGGTCCAGCAGTCGGCGGCCGGTGGTGTCCAGCGTCTCGGCGTCGAACTCGGTCAGCCGGCCGGTGGCGCTCAGGTCGCCGGTGAAGCGGATCGTCGCGGTGCCGTCCTCGGCGCCCGGCAGGACGCTGACCCGCACGGTGGCGGTCGCCTCCCCGCTGCCCCGGGCCTCCTGGCCCTCGGCGAACACGGTCAGCACGCCCTCCCGGCCCTCGATCAGCGACAGCACGCCCTTGTACGTGATCGTGGAGCCGCCGACGCGCAGCTTCAGCCGCCCGCCGATCTCCTCGGCCGGCCCACTGCCGACCGCCGCCGGCTCGGTGCTCAGCCCCGGCACGCTCCGCGCCAGCAGCGCCGGATCCTGCAAGGCCTGCCGCACCAGCTCTGCGGACATCGGGACGACAACCTCATGCTCCATGTCACGGAGCCTACCGACTGGGTCCCGTCCGGTCCCCACCCACCACCGCCCGACTTTTCCCCGTCCCGGTGGATCGAGCGCCGCCCGACCTTTCCTCGCCGCCCGCTGCCGCAGGTGGAGGTCCGGGGGGCGGCCCGCACCGCCGCCCCGGCTTC
>NZ_JAFLNG010000603.1 GCF_017427025.1 Streptomyces sp. FH025 | reverse complement strand
GAGTACAGGACGAACGCCGACAGGTCCAACTCCCGGGTCAGCTCATGCAGGTTCCACGCCGCGTCCACCTTCGGCCGCAACACCCGCTCCAACTGCTCCGGCGACATCGACACCGCCACACCGTCATCCAGCACACCCGCCGTATGCACCACAGCCGACAGATCCGGAATCCCGGCCAACACCCCGGCCAGCGCCGAACGGTCCGCCGCATCCGCAGCGGCCACCACCGCCTCGGCCCCGAGTTCAGCCAGCTCCGCCACCAACTCCGCAGCCCCAGCAGCCGCCAGACCACGACGACTCAGCAACACCAGCCGACGAACCCCGTGCACCGACACCAGATGCCGCGCCAGCACACCACCCAACGCACCCGTCGCACCCGTCACCAACACCGTGCCCCGGCCCCACTCCGGACCCTCCGACACCGCACCCGCCGTCACTCGGGCCAAGCGCGGCACCAGCACCTCGTCACCGCGCACCGCCAACTGCGGCTCGCCCGAGGCCAAAGCGCCCGCGACCAGTTCGGCCGACGGCGTCTCGGTGTCCAGATCCAGCAGCACGAAGCGGCCCGGGTTCTCGGCCTGCACGCTGCGCAGGAGGCCCCAGACGCCGGCCTGCGACAGGTCCGCGACGCCCTCCGGACCGGCCGCGATCGCTCCGCGTGTGATCACGACCAGGCGCGAGTTCGCCAGCCGCTCCTCGGCCAGCCACCCCTGCACCAGCCCCAGCACACCGGCCGTCACCTCATGAACAGCGCCCACGACCTCGGCACCGTCCAGCCGGGGCAGCCCCGCCAGCACCGCCGACGGCGCCGCCTCCGCGACCTCACCGACACCCGGGAACACTGCTCCACCGAGCCCCAGATCCGCGCCCAGCACCGCCCAGTCAGCGGCGGCACCCGCCACCTCCAGCGGACGCCACGCCACACTCAACAACCCATCGCGAACACCGGTCTGGCGCAGACCGTCCACCGACACCGGACGCAGCACCAGCGACTCGACCACCGCCACCGGCGCACCCGCACCATCGGCCACCGCCAGCGACACCACGTCCGGCCCGGCCGGGGAGATCCGCACGCGCAGAGCGGTCGCCCCGGCGGCCAGGACGCTCACGCCGGACCAGGAGAACGGCAGGGCGGTCGTACGGTCCTCGTCGACCACACCGGGCAGCAGCGGATGCAGCGCCGCGTCCAGCAGCGCGGGGTGCAGAGCGAACAGTCCGCCGTCGGTGCGCTGCCCCTCGCCCAGCGAGACCTCGGCGAACAGCTCGCCCCCCGCTCGCCACACCCGACGCAGCCCCTGGAACGCCGGCCCGTAGCCGTAGCCCCGGTCGGCCGCCTGGCCGTACACATCACCGAGGTCGACCTCGACGGCGCCGGCCGGCGGCCAGGACAGCAGGTCCGCAGAACCGGCAGCGACGGCCTCGGCCGCGAGCACCCCACTGGCGTGCCGGATCCACGGCAGCTCGCCGTCGTCGTCGGGACGCGAGTACACGTCGAAGGACCGCCGCCCGGCCTCGTCCGCCCGGGCCACCACCAGCTGGAGCTGGACACCGCCGCGTTCGGGCAGCACCAGCGGCGCCGACAGGGTCAGCTCCTCGACCTGGGCGCAACCGACCTGTGTGCCGGCTCGTACGGCCAGCTCCACGAAGCCCGTGCCGGGGAGGATCAGGGTGTCCAGGATCCGGTGGTCCGCGAGCCACGGGTGGCTGTCCAGCGACAGTCGGCCGGTCAGCACCACCGAGTCGCCGTCGGCCAGTTCGATGGCCGCGCCGAGGAGCGGATGCCGGGCGGCGCTCAGGCCGAGGCCACGGGCGTCGGCGGGCGCGGACGTCTGGTCGAGCCAGTGGCGTTCGCGCTGGAAGGCGTAGGTGGGCAGGTCGGTGCGGCGGGCGCCGGAGCCCGCGAAGAACGCCGGCCAGTCGACCGGGACACCGTGGGCGTGCAGCCGGCCGAGGGCCTCGACCACGCTGTGTGCCTCCGGCCGGTCCCGGCGGACGGCGGTGAGCAGGGTGTGGTCGCCGGAGTCCAGGGTGCCCTGGGCGAGTGCGGTGAGCACTCCGTCCGGGCCCAGCTCCAGGAAGGTCGTGACGCCCTCAGCGGCCAAAGTCTTTACAGCGTCGGCGAATCGGACCGCGCCGCGGACCTGCTCGGCCCAGTAGCGGCCCGAGCGCAGCTCCTCACCCGAAGCGAGCCGGCCCGTCACCGTCGACACCACCGGGATCCTCGGGGCGTCGAAGGCGAGCTTGTCCGCCTCGGTGGTGAACTCCTCCAACATGCCGTCCATCAGCGGCGAGTGGAAGGCGTGGCTGACCGTGAGCCGGGTGGTCTTGTGGCCGTCGGCCTCCAACTTGGCGGCGACCGCCAGGACTTCGTCCTCGACACCCGAGATCACCACCGAGCGCGGACTGTTCACCGCCGCGATGCCGACCACGGCCTCGCGCCCGGCCAGCAGCGGCAGCACCACCTCCTCCGGAGCGCGCACCGACACCATCGCCCCACCCGACGGCAGGGCCTGCATCAGCCGCGCCCTCGCGGCCACCAGGCGCGCCGCGTCGGAGAGCGACAGCACACCCGCCACATGCGCGGCCGCCAGCTCACCGATCGAATGCCCGGCCAGGAAGTCGGGGCGCACGCCCCAGGATTCGACCAGCCGGAACAGCGCGACCTCGATCGCGAACAGCGCGGGCTGGGTGAACCCGGTCTCGTCCAGCCGCTCCCCCGAGGCGATCACCTCGGCCAACGGCCGCTCCAGCAGCGGGTCCAGCTCCGCACAGACCTCGTCGAGCGCCGCCCGGAACACCGGGAACGCCTCGCGCAACTCCCGGCCCATACCGACACGTTGGGCACCCTGCCCGGTGAACAGGAACGCCGTACGCCCGCCGACCGCACGAACCGGCGCGACCGAGCCCAGCTGCGCCAGCAGCGCCTCCCGATCACCACCGGCCACCGCCGCCCGGTACTCCAGCGCCGAACGACCCGTCGCGAGCGAGAACGCCACATCCGCGACGGACACGTCCTCCCGCTCGCCCACGAACGCCGCCAGCCGCTCCGCCTGCGCCGACAGCGCCTCCGGCGTGCGTGCCGACACCACCCACGGCACCACCGGCAGCGCGGCCGCCGGCTCAACGACGGGCTCCTCCGCCACCGGCGCCTGCTCCAGGATCACGTGCGCGTTCGTCCCGCCGAACCCGAAGGACGAGACACCCGCCCGACGCGGCGCCCCCGTCTCCGGCCACGACCGGGCCTCCGTCAGCAGCTCGACCTCGCCGGCCGCCCAGTCGGCGTGCGGCGAACGCTCCTCCGCGTGCAGCGTCTTCGGCAGGACACCGTGCCGCATCGCCTGCACCATCTTGATCACGCCGCCGACGCCGGCCGCCGCCTGGGAGTGGCCGATGTTGGACTTCAGCGAACCGAGCCACAGCGGGCGGCCCTCCGGCCGCTCCTGGCCGTACGTCGCCAGCAGCGCCTGCGCCTCGATCGGGTCGCCCAGCCGGGTGCCCGTCCCGTGCGCCTCGACCGCATCGACGTCGGCCGCCGTCAGCCGGGCACTCGCCAGCGCCTGCCGGATCACCCGCTCCTGCGAGGGCCCGTTCGGCGCCGTCAGCCCGTTCGACGCACCGTCCTGGTTCACCGCCGAACCCCGGATGACCGCCAGCACCTCGTGCCCGTTGCGCCGGGCGTCCGACAGCCGCTCCACCAGCAGCAGGCCCACACCCTCCGACCAGCCCGTACCGTCCGCCGCGGCCGCGAAGGACCGGCAACGGCCGTCCGCGGACAGCCCGCGCAGCCGGGAGAACTCCACGAAGGCCGTCGGGGTGGACATCACCGCCACCCCGCCCGCCAGGGCGAGGTCGCACTCGCCCGAGCGCAGGGCACTGGCCGCGAGGTGCATCGCCACCAGCGAGGAGGAGCACGCCGTGTCGACCGCGACGGCCGGCCCCTCCAGGCCCAGCGTGTACGAGACCCGGCCGGAGGCGATGCTCCCGGCGCTGCCGCTGAACAGGTACCCCTCGAACTCCTCCGGCGGGAGCTGCGGCCGGGAGCCGTAGTCGTTGTACATCACACCGGTGAACACGCCCGTCCGGCTGCCGCGCAGTCCGGCCGGGTCGATCCCCGCCCGCTCGAGGGCCTCCCAGGCGGTCTCCAGGAGCAGCCGCTGCTGCGGGTCGGTGGCCAGCGCCTCGCGCGGCGACATCCCGAAGAACGCCGGGTCGAACAGGTCCGCGTCGTGCAGGAACCCGCCCTCGCGGGTGTACGAGGTGCCGACGCGCTCAGGGTCCGGATCGTAGAGCTCGTCGAGGTTCCAGCCGCGGTTGACGGGGAACTCCGACACGGCGTCGACGCCGTCGGAGACCAGCTGCCACAGGTCCTCGGGCGAGCGCACCCCGCCCGGGTAGCGGCAGGCCATCCCGACGATCGCGATCGGCTCCTGCTCCTTCTCCTCCACCTCGCGCAGCCGGTTCCGGGCGTCGCGGGCGTCTGCGATCGCGCGCTTGAGGTAGTCGCGCAGCTTTTCCTCGTTGGTGGCGCTCACGTGAGTCCCAACTTTCGGTGATGGTGTGGTCGATGGCGAGGTCGGCTGCCCGGTCATTCGAGCTCGTCGAAGAGCGCGAAGAGCTCCTCGTCGGTGGCCGCTTCGAGGTCGACGTCGTCGGCCGGGGCCGCGCTGTCCCGGCCGGACGCCTCCTCACAGAGATCGAGCAGTTCCCTCAGTCGTGCGGCGATCTGCTGGGGAGCGCCGTCGTCGGCCAGCGCCGGGCGGAGGGCGGCCTTCAGCCGGTCCAGCTCGGCGAGGACGCCGGCGTCCGACGAGGCCTCCTCGACGTGGAGTTGGTCC
>NZ_JAFLNG010000602.1 GCF_017427025.1 Streptomyces sp. FH025 | reverse complement strand
AGAAGAGCCCTCATCCGGGAAACCGGATGGGGGCTCTTCGCGTTTACAGCACCCTGCTCCGCGAGCGGCCGACCCAACGACGGGCGTTGATCCGACAAGATCCGAAAAGGGAAAGCCTAGCTCTCCGTGGCGGAGGGTCCCCAGCCTGAAGAGAGGCGCGGCCGAGGGCGGCGTTCCGCCGGGCTCGGGGCCTTCTCCTCGGTCTCCGCGTCGGGTGTGTCGGTGGGCCTCCAGGCCGGCGGTGTCGACGCGTAGAAGGCATCGATCGGCTTGAGCACATCGTTCTGCCTGATCGCATCGGACAGTGTCGCGCCGTCCAGGACCTCGGGGACGTTCACGACGTTGTCCTTGCTCGTGGCGATGATCAACCAGCGCAGCAGGGTCTGGAACGCCACGTGCCGCAGGACCGCCAGGTCCACTTTGTCCTTGTCCTTCTCGCCGATCTCGTCGCCGTGGACGTACTTGGAGCGCGCGGCGTAGGCCTTCTTCAGCGTGTCCGCTACTGCCTGACGGGTCCTGTCCGTGCGCCACAGGGTCGCGGCCCGGATCTGCACCTTCCGGCTGAGGTCCAGGTTGTTTTCGTCAGCCATCAGGGCCTCGATGGCGATGACGTAGTGGAGCAGGACCTCTTCGATCTCCTCCTCGGGCACGTACTCCCCTGTATAGGTCCGGTGCATCGCCCGGACGAGGTGCTGGGCGGACCGGCTCAGGCGACGGGACTGCCGTTTCCCGCCCTGGGTCTGCACCTTGCGTATCCGGTCGTCAGCCCAGGCGCAGAACGCGGCGAACCGCTCCCGGTCCTCCGGGAGGACCTCGTAGAAGCCCTTCTCGTGGACCTCGTACTCGACCATCACGTCATCGTCGGCTGCGGCGACGTGTGTTTCGATGCCTGGTGTGCCATGGTCAAGGCCGACCCGTCGGCCTGGTTCCACCTCGTAGCTGGCCTGCATCCTGGTCAGCTCACTGGACCACAGCATCAGGATCAGCAGGGGCTGCCAGTGCAGCAGTTCGGGCCGGGACCGCATCGCCGGGGAGAACCGCGCCCCTTTGAGGAGTTCGCGCTCCGCATCGGGCCGGCGCAGGAACGCGGCTCCCGCCAAGACATCGGCCGGGAAGGACGAGTGGAAGGGCAGGTCGTCGACGCTGGGCAGAGCCTGTAGTTGCCGCAGCTCCGGTTCGGTGAAGGTTTGCAGGACGTAGTCCCCGATGGGGATTCGGGTGTCCGGAGGGAAGCTCGCCTCCAGGAGGACCCAGTCCTCGGAGACCGGTGCGGGAGCAAGGCAGAACCGTTCGAACTCCCGGGCGACGATGTCCTGGGCGCGGAGGTCGTCAGGGGTGGTCCTCTGCGCGAACGCGGCGAGCCCGGTGAGGTCGAGCAGGACGCGGTCGTGGATCCGGTCCGGGTCCCGCGTCACGTAGAGGTCGGGTCGTGCGGTGGCGGGCGCCGCGCTGGTGACCGCTTGGCGGACTGCGCGCCAGGAGGGCTGCGGGGGGAACCTGTCCCAGATGAACGACTGCCGGGACTCGGGCGCGATCGTGCCGACCTGTTGGAGCCAAGCACGCACCGCGCCCTTGATGTCGATCTCTGATGTCATGCCGACACGGTAGTGCTGGTCACTCTGGTGGTGGGGCGGATTCGCGGACGCTGAGGGTCCGCCCGGCCAGGCCGGCGGCGCGCCACGTTTGAGTGAGGTCTCCGGCCCTTCCAGAGTGCGGTGGTTGTGTACGTATCACTATGTCGACTTCGATGGAGGATCACATGACCGCCAATGGCTGGACGAACGACCTGCTCGACCGGATGCGCCGCACCGTAGACCCGCTCGGGGACGCCGCCGCGCTGGGGGTGCCGGTCAACGAGGAGGACCTGGCCGGCACACTGATGAGCTTCTCGGTGCTGATCCCGCTCGGCCTCGCCAAGCGCGGTACCCCCGTCGGACAGCCTCACCCAGCTTGGGCTGAGCGCCGCCGCCGTGCCGAGCTTCGGGTACGGCAAGACGGGCGACACCCTGCCGCCGGCCGCCAAGCCGGCGAGCCAACTGGGGCTACTGGTTTTCAAGGAGGGGCTGCTGCTGACCAACAAGGGCCGACGCCGCGAATGGCAGGTACCCACCGGCCTGACCGACTCGTCGTCGTCACGGCGAGCCGGATGCGGTCAGATCCTGCGCAGGGCGCCGTCGGCGCGTAGGTCGGCGAGGGTGGGGTAGCCGTCGACGGCCATGAGGAGGTCGGCCTCGGCGAGCAGGGCGCGGAGCACGTGCACGATGCCGTCGGTGCCCTCCAGAGCCAGGCCGTAGGCGTACGGGCGGCCCACGCCGACGGCGGTGGCGCCGAGGGCGAGCGGCTTGACGACGTCGGCGCCGGAGCGGACACCGGAGTCGAAGAGGACCGGCAGGCCGTCGGCGGCCTCGACCACGCCGGGCAGCGCGTCGAGTGCGGCGAGGCCGCCGTTGGCCTGGCGGCCGCCGTGGTTGGAGCAGTAGACGCCGTCCACGCCGCCGTCCTTGGCGCGGCGCACGTCCTCGGGGTGGCAGATGCCCTTGAGGACGATCGGCAGGTCGGTGAGTGACCGCAGCCACGGAAGGTCGTCCCAGGTCAGCGGGTTGCCGAAGACGCTCACCCACTCCAGGACGGCCGCCCGCACGTCCTCCTCCGGCGCCTTGGCGAGGCGGGCGCGGAACACCGGGTCGGAGAAGTAGTTGGCCAGGCAGTGGCCGCGCAGCTGCGGGAAGTTGGCCGTCGACAGGTCGCGCGGACGCCAGCCGGTGATCCAGGTGTCCAGGGTGACCACGATGCCCTTGAAGCCGGCGGCCTCCGCCCGGTGCACCAGGCTCTCGGCCAGCGCCCGGTCGGTGGGGGTGTAGAGCTGGAAGAAGCCGGGGGTGTCGCCGAACTCGGCGGCCACCCGCTCCAGCGGATCGACCGTCAGGGTGGAGGCGACCATCGGCACCCCGGTACGGGCGGCGGCCCGGGCGGTGGCGAGGTCCCCGTGGCCGTCCTGGGCGCACAGGCCGATCACCCCGACCGGTGCCATGAACAGCGGCGACGGCAGCCGCAGCCCGAACAGGTCCACCGAGAGGTCCCGCCGGGCCGCGCCGACCATCATCCGCGGCACCAGGCCCCACCGTTCGAAGGCGGAGACGTTCGCCCGCTGGGTGGACTCGTCGCCCGCCCCGCCCGCGACGTAGGAGAACACCGACGGCGCCAGCGCCGACCGGGCCCGCGACTCCAGTTCCGCGAAGTCCATCGGCATCGTCGGCAGCACGCCGGCGAGCCCGTTGAGGTAGATCTCGTACTGGTAGTCGCCGAACCGCCCGTCGAACGCGGAGCCCATCCCGATCGCCGTCCTTCCCGCCGCCACCCGACCGGGACCGTCCCGGTCGGCAGCACCGCCCGCGGGTGGGCGGGCGGTGCTCCGGAATTCTCGCGGCATTCTCGCGAAGGACGGCGCCGCGGACCAGACCCGACCGGGGCGGCTTCAGCGCTGCGGCACGGGCGCCGGGCCGGGGTCCGCCCGGTGGCCGTACGCCCCCACCGTGACGGCGGCCAGGAGGGCGACGACGCCCCCGAGCAGCAGCACGGTGGCGGGGGAGGTGCGGTCCACCACGAGGCCGCCCGCCAGGGAGCCGATCGAGATGGTGGCCTGGAACACCGAGGTGAACACCACCCCGGCCGCCTCCGGAGCGTGCGGTGCCGCGGTGAGGAACCAGGTCAGTGAGCAGACCGGGACGGCGCCGTACGCCACGCCCCAGACCGTCAGCAGGACGGCCGCGCCCGGGCCGCCGGTGCCCAGCAGCGGCAGCAGCAGGGTCGCGGCGGCCAGCAGGACGGTGGCCGTGCCGAACACCGGGCGCAGCGTCCGTGCCGCGCGGCCGCCGGCGAGGACGTTGCCGAGCAGTCCGGCGGCTCCGTAGCCGAGCAGGAGCCCGGTGATCAGACCCGGGCCGGCGTGGGTGGCGGTCGTCAGGAAGGGGGTGACGTAGGTGTAGCTGCCGAAGTGGGCCAGGACGATCAGGAAGGTCGCCGCGATGCCGGTGCGGGTACCCCGGCCGGCCAGCAGCCGGCGCAGCACCCCCAGGTCGGTGGCGGTCAGCGGGGTCAGCGGCGGCAGTGACACCAGGAGGGCGACCAGCGTCACCAGGGTCAGCACGGCCATCGCGCCGAAGGCCGCGCGCCAGCCGGCGAGGGAGCCGAGGTACACGCCCGCCGGTACGCCGAGGACGGAGCCGAGCGGAACGGCGGAGAAGATGACGGTGTTGGCCCGGGCTCGTCGGTGCTCCGGGACGAGACGGGGGGCGAGCCCGGAGCCGATCGACCAGAACGCCCCGATGACCAGGCCGAGCGTGACGCGGGAGGTCAGGACGGCCCCGTAGCCGGGGGCGAGCGCGCTGAGGAGGTCGGACAAGGTCAGGACCAGCAGCAGGACGCAGAGCACGGTCCGCCGGTCGGCGCGCCTGGTGGCGACGGTCATCAGCGGCGCGGCCACCGCGGCCACGATGCCCGGCAGCGTCATCATCAGTCCGGCCGTCCCGTCGGAGATCCGGAACGTGGCGCCGATCGGGGTCAGCAGCCCGATCGGCAGGATCTCGGTGGTGACGATGGAGAACACCCCCGTCGTCACCGCCACCACCGCGAACCAACCGCCGCCCCGCGCCCGGGGCCCCGACGGGGAGCGGCCGCCGCCGGGAGTGCGCGGGGCGGGGAGGAGGGTGGCGTCGGGCATGCCGGAGGTCCTGTCCGTGAGTGCTGGGTGTGCCCCGAAGTCCACCAAACGGCCGGGGTGTTGCACTGGCGCGAATCCGACCTCGACGTTCGGGCGGTACGGCCGGGGCCATCCGTC
>NZ_JAFLNG010000601.1 GCF_017427025.1 Streptomyces sp. FH025 | reverse complement strand
TGGACACCGACAGCATGGAGGTGCGGGTGGACGGCCGCCTCGTCCCGCTCACCCCCACCGAACTGCGGCTGCTGCTGGAGTTCACCGCCGCGCCCGGCATCGTGCTGGAGCGCACCACCCTCCTCGAACGCGTCTGGGACTACGAGTGGGGCGCCGACACCCGGGTCGTGGACGTCCACGTGCAGCGGCTGCGCGCCAAGATCGGCTCCGGCCGGATCGAGACCGTCCGCGGGTTCGGCTACAAGCTGCGGCGCCCGGCATGACCCTGCGCCGCCAGATCGCCACCGCCGTCGCCGCCATCTCCGTCCTGGTCGCGGTGGCGGTCGGTCTGCTGGTCCACCGGGCGATGATCCGTCAGCACGTCGACCAGGCGCGCACCGCCGCGCTCACCGCCCTCGACTCGTCGCTGGCCGAATACGGCCGCAGCGGCGACGTCGCCGGCCGGGGCGCCGCCCTGAACGACCCGGCCCTGCCCGGCCGGCTGCGCACCCTCGCCGCCGGCGGCCGGCAGGGCACGGTGCTCGCGGCCGACGGGCAGGGCGAGTCGATGTGGGCGGCCGGACCGGTCCGGGACGGGGTGTTCTCCGTCCGGGTGGACTTCACCCAGGACCGCGGCTCCATCGCCGACCTGGACCGGATCATCCTGATCACCGTCGTCGCCGCCGTCTTCACCACCGTGCTGGCCGGCGTCCTGGTCGCGGACCGGATCAGCCGCCGTCTGCGCACCGCGGCCACCGCCGCCCGGGGCATCGCCGCCGGCGGGACGGACACCCGGATCGGCGAACTCGTCGACGGCCGGGACGAGGTCGCCGACCTCGCCGCCGCCGTCGACCTGATGTCCCGCACCCTGCACCGCCGTCTGGAGGACGAACAGCGCTTCACCGCCGACGTGGCCCACGAACTGCGCACCCCGCTCACCGGCCTGGTCACCGCAGCCGAACTGCTGCCGCCCGGCCGCCCCACCCAGCTGGTCCAGAACCGGGTCCAGGCCCTGCGCGCCCTGGTCGAGGACCTGCTGGAGGTCTCCCGCCTGGACGCCGACGCCGAGTCACCCGACCTCTCCGCCGTCCCGCTGGAACGCGCGGTGCGCCGCACCGTCACCCTCACCGGCCTGGACGTCACCGTCGAGGTCACCACCGACGAGCGGGTCCGCACCGACCTCCGCCGCCTGGACCGCATCCTCGGCAACCTGATCGTCAACGCCCACCGCCACGGCGCCGCCCCGGTCCTCCTCCACGTCGACGGCCGCCGCATCACCGTCCGCGACCACGGCCCCGGCTACCCCGACGACCTCCTCCAACACGGCCCGCAGCGCTTCCGCACCAACGCTCCCGAACGCGGCCGCGGTCACGGCCTCGGCCTCACCATCGCCACCGGCCACGCCCGCGTCATCGGCGCCACCCTCACCTTCACCAACCACCCCGACGGCGGCGCCCTCGCCACCCTTACCCTCCCGCCGGACTGAGCACGCTTCGGCTACGAGGGCCGGGCGACCCGCTCTAAAAACAAACAGACCTGTTTGTCTGTTTTGGCGACGCACTCCACCGCCACGCCCCTGCGTTGACGGATGGTCAGTCCGAACTGCCGTTGGCGACCTCGACCCGCGCCTCGGCCTGGGCCCGGTCGGCGGCGACGACGTCGGCGGGCGGCGGGGTGACCCGCAGGCTGCCGATCAGACCGGGGGCCGCCATGCCCGGCAGCAGGAACCGCCACATCACGCCGATCCGCCCGGGCAGGTCCTCCCGGTTCGTGTAGACCTGCGACATCACCTGGAGGCCGGTGAACGCGCCGATGATGACGCTGGTGGCGTCGTCCAGGTCCAGGCCGGGCAGGATCTCGCCGCGCCGCTGCGCCTCACCCAGGAGTTCCCGGACGGTCGCGGTCGACTGTTCGTACGGGGTGTTGACCGGGATGGGGAACGACGTCTTCTCCACCGCCAGGCGCACGCCGGCCCGCAGCACCGGATCGTGCTGGAGCTGGACGGCGAACGCGAAGGTCAGGTCGATGACCGACTGGAGCCTGGTGGACCGCTCGGGGGCGGAGAGGGCGCCGCTGTGCGCGTCGAGCAGGGCCGTGGCGATCGCCTCCTTGGAGGCGAAGTGGTGGTACAGGGCCCCTCGGGTCAGGCCGCTGCGCGCGAGGATCTCATTGGTGCTCGCGGCGTCGTAGCCGCGCAGGTCGAACACCTCGGCGGCGGCTTCCAGGATCGCCTGCCGCGATCGCGCTCCGCGTTCCTGCTTCGCCATACCCGGATCCTTGCCACTCGCCGACGAACAGTACAGACAGGTCTGCATTGTAAGTGTCGCCCGGGCGGAAGTCGACGCTGCGGACCGCCGCGGCCCAACAGCTGGAACAGGCCCGACGGAGCCCACCGTTCCGCTCTCCGCCGTGACCGATCCGAACCTTTACTTGATTTACCAGACAGACTTGTCTGTATTTTATTGAGGTGTGGATGGGGGCTGCTGCCACACCGACAGCTCCGTCCTGCCCGAAAACAGACAGGAGCGCCCCATGGAGTACACCCACCTCGGCCGCAGCGGACTGACCGTGTCCCGGCTCGTGCTCGGCACGATGAACTTCGGGACGCAGACCTCCGAAGCGGACAGCCACGCGATCATGGACCGGGCTCACGACCTCGGCATCAACTTCTTCGACACGGCCAACGTGTACGGCACCCGCCCGGGCGAGCAGCCCACCGAGCCGATCATCGGCCGGTGGTTCGGCGGCGGGAGCGGGCGGCGCGAGAAGACCGTGCTGGCCACCAAGGTCTACATCCCGACGGGCAGTTGGCCCAACGAGTCGGGCCTGTCCGCGCTGAACATCCGGCGCGCCTGCGAGGCGTCGCTCAAGCGCCTGGGGACCAACCACATCGACGTGTACCAGATGCACCACGTCGACCGGAGCACCCCGTGGGAGGAGATCTGGGAGGCGTTCAGCGTCCTGCGCCAGCAGGGCAAGGTGCTCTACTTCGGCTCGTCCAACTTCGCCGGATGGCACATCGCCCAGGCCCAGGAGGCCGCGCGGTCGCGGCACTTCCTCGGCCTGGTCAGCGAACAGTCGAGGTACAACCTGATGACCCGCTGGGTGGAGCTGGAGGTGCTGCCGGCGGCGCGGCACTACGGCCTCGGCCTGATCCCCTGGGGGCCGCTGAACGGCGGAGTGCTCGGCGGCGTCCTGCGCAAGCTGAAGGAGGGCGGCGCGGCCCGCGGCACCACCGGACACTCCGCCGCCCTGCTCGCCCGGCACCGCGGCACCGTCGAGGCGTACGAGAAGCTGTGCGCCGATATCGGCGAGGACCCCGCACACGTCGGACTGGCCTGGCTGCTCGCCCAGGACGGCGTGACCGGCCCCGTCATCGGACCGCGCACGGCCGAGCAACTCGACGGCTCGCTGCGCGCCCTGACGATCGAGCTCGACGCCGCCACCCTGGCGAAGCTGGACCAGCTGTTCCCCCCGCCCGGCCCGAACGGCGCCAAGCCTGCGCCCGAGGCCTACGCCTGGTGAACGCCCGCGCTGGCAGTTCGCCCGTTCCGTACGGCCGCGCCGTACGGATCACCAACGTCATTCATCAGATCCCGATGCAGTCTCACCGATCAGTGGAGCGTGAATCATGAGTCGTACGGTCGCCGTTGTCGGCGGAGGCTACGGGGGCGCGGCAGTGGCCAAGGCCCTCGAATCCGAGGCCGAGGTCGTCCTGATCGACCCGCGCGACGCCTTCGCCAACGTGGCCGGTTCGCTGCGCGCACTGGCCCGGCCCGAGTGGGCGCCCAACATGTTCTTCCCGTTCAAGACCCTGCTCACCCGGGGCAGAGTCATCCAGGACCGCGCCGCCTCCGTGGACGCCACCGGTGTCACCCTGGCCTCGGGCGAACACGTCGCGGCCGACTACGTGGTCCTGGCCACCGGCTCCACCTACCCGTACCCGGCCAACCCCTCCGCCGCCACCGTCGCCGACGCGCTGGAGGACTTCCGCGCCTCGCACCAGGAACTGCTCCGGGCGGACACGGTCCTGATACTCGGCGCCGGCCCGGTCGGGCTCGAACTCGCCGGCGAGATCAAGGAGGTCTGGCCGGACAAGAAGGTGACCATCGTCGACCCGGCCACCGAGCTGCTCCCCGGCTTCGAGCCGGAGGTCGTCGAGGACCTGCGCGGCCAACTCGCCGCCCTGGACGTCGAGGTCCGCCTCGGCACCGGCCTGACGGCGGAGCCGGGCACCCGGCCCGGCCTGGCGGGCTCGTTCACCGTCACCACGACCGCGGGCGACGAGATCACCGCCGACGTCTGGTACCGCGCCCACGGCACGACCACCAACACCGACTACCTCGCCGACGGCAGGCTCACCGCCCTCGACCCGCAAGGCCGGATCCCCGTGACCGAGAAGCTCAACGTCCGGGGCCACGACCACGTCTACGCGGTCGGCGACATCACCGACGTCGCCGAGGCCAAGATGGCCGGCTACGCGATGCAGCACGCCGACGTCGTCGCCAAGAACATCCTCGCCCAGATCAACGGCCAGGAGCCGACGGAGGCCTACCGGCCGCTGGGCTTCCCGATGATCCTCCTCCCGCTCGGCACCAAGGGCGGCGTCGGCCAGCTGCCCTCGCCCGAGGGCCCGTTCGTCGCCCCGGCCGAGACGGTCTCCCAGTACAAGGGCCAGGACCTCTTCACCGGCCGCTTCACCGCCACCCTGGGCCCCACGGCCGGCTGACCACCCTCCGCCACCGCACCGCACCGCCCGCCCGCCCGTACGGAGAGCACCCCCGACAACGGCGAAACCCCGGGTCGGAATCCCGACCCGGGGTTGAACCACGGAGCCCCCTGTCGGGTTCGAACCGACGACCCCCGCTTTACAAGAGCGGTGCTC
>NZ_JAFLNG010000600.1 GCF_017427025.1 Streptomyces sp. FH025 | reverse complement strand
TGCGCCGCTATTGTGCTGATTGTTCCCGCTGAGCCGTCCGTCACATCCGCGCCCCCGCGGACCAGGAACGGCCACCGGGAACGCCGAGGTGCGCCACCATGGGAGCGCGCCACGGCAGGCACACGTGCGTTTGAGGAGGCCCGGGGATGGACGCGACGAGTCAGGCGGGAGGGGCGACGGCCACGGCCGGCGGCCCGGTGGTCGGCGGACAGGCCGGCCCGGCGGACCCGCTGGTGCCCTACCTGTCCGCCGACTTCCCCTGGTACGGCCTGGACGACGGCTGGACCGGCCGCCGCTACCTGATGCAGGCCGGCGCCGGCGGCCCCCGCGCCGGGGTGGCCGGCAGCGTCGACTACGGCACCCTCGGTCACGGCGACGAGCCGGCCAAGCAGTTCGAGCCGCGCGACGTGCGCAAGTTCGCGGTCGTGGTCACCATGGCCCGCCGGGACAGCCGCCGCAGCGCCGACAACACCGGCACCCTGGAGGCGACCTCCGCCTCCTCGGCCGCGTGGCTGGCCGGCTCCGGCCTGCTCGCCGCGACCTGGCCCGGCCAGCTGGACCGCGCGCTGCGCCAGGACTGGATGGACCAGCAGAGCACCCTGGCGTGGGACCTCGCCGACGACCTGGCCGGACCCGGCTGGTCCACGCTCAGCCTGCCGGTCAACGGCCTGCCGCAGCCCTTCCGCTACCGCGAGTCCGAGTACGGCTGGGTGCTGGCGGGGGAGGCCCCCGGCGTCCTGCTCGGCGCCTTCGGACGCGGCGTCAGCGCCTACGGCATCGGCTTCGCCACCGTCCCCGACCTGGCCGGCTACACCCGGGCCTAGGCCATGTCTGACAATTAGCGTCGCGCGCCCGGCGGGAATTGTCAGACAGGCCTTAGGCCGTGCCCCGGCGTCGCGGACCCGGCAAGGATCCGCAAGACACGGCCTGAACGCGGCGAGGGGCCGGATGGATCGCCATCCGGCCCCTCGTCACATGTCCTGTCAGAACTTGTTCTTCGGCGTCAGCCCGAGCGACATCCCGGACAGGCCGCGCTGGCGGCCGCCGAGCTTGCCGGCCACCGCGCGCAGGGCCGCGCCGGCCGGGGAGTCGGGGGCGGCGAGCACGACCGGGCGGCCGTCGTCGCCGCCCTCGCGCAGCCGGACGTCGATCGGGATCGAGCCGAGCACCGGGACGGTCGCGCCGACGGTGCGGGTGAGCGCGTCCGCGACGGTCTGGCCGCCGCCGGTGCCGAACACGTCGATCATCTCGTCGCAGTGCGGGCACGGCATGCCGGACATGTTCTCGATCACGCCGACGATCTTCTGGTGGGTCTGCACCGCGATGGTGCCGGCCCGCTCGGCCACCTCGGCGGCGGCCATCTGCGGGGTGGTGACGATCAGGATCTCCGCGTTGGGGACCAGCTGGGCCACCGAGATCGCGATGTCGCCGGTGCCGGGCGGCAGGTCCAGCAGCAGCACGTCCAGGTCGCCCCACCACACGTCGGCGAGGAACTGCTGCAGCGCGCGGTGCAGCATCGGGCCGCGCCAGACCACCGGGGCGTTGCCCGGGGTGAACATGCCGATCGAGATGACCTTCACGCCGTTCGCCTGCGGCGGCATGATCATGTCCTGGACCTGGGTCGGCCGGCCCTCGACGCCCAGCATGCGCGGCACGCTGTGGCCGTAGATGTCGGCGTCCACCACGGCGACCTTCAGGCCGTCCGCGGCCATCGCGGCGGCCAGGTTGACGGTCACCGAGGACTTGCCGACACCGCCCTTGCCGGAGGCGACGGCGTAGACACGGGTCAGCGTGCCGGGCTTGGCGAACGGGATCTCCCGCTCGGGGGCGCCGCCGCGCAGCAGCTGGGAGAGCTCCTTGCGCTGGGCGTCGCTCATCACGTCGAGCTCGACCTCGACGCCGGTCACGCCGGCCACCGCGCCGACCGCCTCGCGGACCCGGGTGACGATGGTGTCGCGCATCGGACAGCCGGAGACGGTCAGGTAGACCGCGACGCGCACCGCGCCGCCCTCGGCGATCTCGACCGATTTCACCATGCCGATCTCGGTGATCGGGCGGTTGATCTCCGGGTCGTTGACGGTCGCCAGCGCCTGGCGTACGGACTCCTCCGTGACGCCGGCCGCGACCTCTGTCTCGTTGGCCATGCCTTGATGGTACGGCGCCCGGAGCACTCCTTAACCGGTCGGTAGCGTGCCGCCGGTCACAGCACCTCGGAGGCCTCCCGGCGCTCGTCCATCTCCTTGAGCAGAGACTGGAGTTCGGAGCGGACGAAGTCCCGGGTGGCCACCTCGCCGAGCCCCTGCCGAAGCGCCGCCACCTCCCGGGCCAGGTACTCGGTGTCCGCGATGCTGCGGTCGCTGCGGGCCCGGTCCTGCTCCATGTTGACCCGGTCCCGGTTGTCCTGGCGGTTCTGCGCCAGCAGGATCAGCGGGGCCGCGTACGAGGCCTGGAGGGACAGCGCCAGGGTCAGGAAGATGAACGGGTACTCGTCGAAGCGCACGCTGGCCGGCAGCAGGGTGTTCCACCCTATCCAGATGACGACCACCACCGTCATCCAGACGATGAACCGCCCGGTGCCGAGGAAGCGCGCGATCCGCTCCGACAGCACGCCGAAGGCCTCGGGGTCGTAGGACGGCAGCGTGATCAGGCCGGGACGGGCGGTGCGCGGCTGGTCGAGCCGGGCGCGGTTGGAGCCGGTGATCGGGGAGGTCTCCAGGCGGTCCCGGCCGCCGCCCTCGCGGGTGCGCAGTTCGCGCAGCTGGCGAAGCTCCCGCAGCTCGCCCTTCAGGCGCCGGCGCGCGGAGTCGTTCGGCTGTCGGTTGCGGTCAGTGTCCACCGGCCACCCCTTCCCTCTCGTCGTCCCCGGCGTGCAGCGCCTCGTCGCGCCAGTGGTCCGGCAGCAGGTGGTCGAGCACGTCGTCGACGGTCACCGCGCCGAGCAGGTGGTCCGCCTCGTCCACGACCGGCGCGGCCACCAGGTTGTACGTCGCCAGGTAGCTGGTCACCAGCGACAGCGGGGTGTCCGGCGGCAGCGGGTCCAGGTCGTCGTCCACCAGCGAGCCGACCAGCACGTACGGGGGCTCGCGCAGCAGCCGCTGGAAGTGCACGACGCCCAGGTAGCGCCCGGTCGGGGTCTCGTTCGGCGGCCGGCAGACGAACACCTGGGCGGCCAGCGCGGGCTTGTGGTCGCTGATCCGGATCCGGGCCAGCGCCTCGGCGACCGTCGCGTCCGGCTCCAGCACGATCGGCTCGGTGGTCATCAGACCGCCGGCGGTGTCCTCCTCGTACGTCAGCAGGCGGCGCACCGGCGCGGCCTCCTCGGGCTCCATCAGTTGGAGCAGCCGCTCGGCCTCCTCGCCCGGCAGCTCGGAGAGCAGGTCGGCGGCGTCGTCCGGGTCCATCGCCTCCAGGACGTCGGCGGCGCGCTCCTGCTTGAGCTTGCCGATGATCTCGACCTGGTCGTCCTCGGGCAGCTCCTCCAGGACGTCCGCGAGCCGCTCGTCGGGCAGCGCGGCGGCCACCTCGGCGCGGCGCTTGGCGGACAGGTGGTGCATCACGCTGGCGAGGTCGGCCGGGCGCAGCTGCTCGAAGGTGGCGAGCAGGTTGGCCGCGCCCTGGTCCTGCTCGGGCACCGCGAAGCCGGTGACGTCCTGCCAGTCCAGGGTGAGCCGCTCGCCCTTGCCCTTGCGCAGCCGGCCGGCCCGGCCGACCTGCACGAAGACCTTGCTGACCTCCCACTCGCGCAGCCGGGTCTGCACCATGCCGACGTCCAGCACGGTGACCTCCTCACCGGTCTTGGACCAGGTGACGGTGCGGTCCAGCAGCTCGGCGAGCACCAGGGTCTCGGCCGGGCGCTGCTCGAAGCGCCGCAGGTTGATCAGGCCGGTGGTGAGCACTTGGCCGGACTCCAGGCTGGTCACCCTGGTCATCGGCAGGAAGATCCGGCGCCGGGCGACCACCTCGACCACCAGGCCGAGCACGCGCGGCGGACGG
The DNA here is from genome assembly GCF_017427025.1 of Streptomyces sp. FH025. Classification (GTDB taxonomy): domain Bacteria; phylum Actinomycetota; class Actinomycetes; order Streptomycetales; family Streptomycetaceae; genus Kitasatospora. Next base: position 873 of record NZ_JAFLNG010000600.1, on the reverse strand, counting down.
CCGCCGAGCCTCAGCGAGACCACCACGTCCCGGACCCGGCCGACCTGGTCGCCGTTCGGGTCGAAGACCGCGATGGCGGAGAGGTGGGAGATGAAGACCCGGGTACCTGGCCCTGCCATGGACTCCCTCGACTCGCTCGACGCCGCACGGTGTGCGCCGGGGCGCACGTTCGGCCAAGGCTACCCGCGCGTCCGGGGCCCGGCCCGGTGTGGCACGGTAGCGGCCCGAGGAGTCCCGGGCACCAACTCTTTCCAAAGGTTAGGGCGGGCTTTAGCGGCGCTTGAACAGCAGTTTGGGCAGGCCGGCCGGGATCGGGCGGCGGGTGGTGGCCGGGGTGGGCAGCGGCTCGGCGGCGTGCGAGCCGTCCGGCATCGCGCCCGGACGCTCGGCCAGCGGCCCGGTCGGCTCCAGCCGCAGCACCCGGCACTCGCGGGCCCAGCGCTCGGCGATGGCGTCGGTGTCGGGCGCGTTCAGCCGCTTGCCCTTGAGCTCCTCGACGGCACCCAGCCAGGCCTCGCCGTTCGGCGCCAGCTCGACGACCCTGGCGTTCCAGCCGGTCAGCCGGCCGCCCTTGTCCTTGCTGCGCACGGTGACCACGGCCCCGGCGCCCGGGGTCAGCCCGTGCAGCGGCTGCTCGCCGCCCCCGCCGACGACCACCACCGCGCCGTCGTGCCAGGCGTGCCAGAGCGGGCGGGCCTGCGCCTCGCCGTCCGCGCGCACCCACAGCAGCCCCGACTTCTTCGCGGCCTCCTCCAGCAGGGCCTGGTCGAGGAAGTCGTCGGCGGTCGCGGCGGCGGGCGTACGGTCCATGGCGGACAGCGTACGGCTTTCCCGCCCCTCGGCGTCCGCCCGGTGTCCACCGGACGTCTCAGC
>NZ_JAFLNG010000060.1 GCF_017427025.1 Streptomyces sp. FH025 | reverse complement strand
CCCCTCGCCCGGGCGCTGCCGTCGCACCGACGGCAGCGGCCCACCGGGCCCCGAGAGGGGCCTGGAAAGGGGGTCGGCCCGGCCGGGCCCGAGGCGTCTTCCGGGCGGGCGGTTCGGGTTGAAGTGGCTGCTGGGGCGGGCAGGATGGGTGTGGGTCGGGTGTTCGGGTCGGGTGGCTGCCGTTGGTGGTGGGGAGCACGTACGGTGAGGGCATGACGAGCGCGAGTGGCGGGGCTGACATGGTCGACTGGAATCTCGCGGTCGCAACCGCGACCAGGCTGGTGCGGCCGGGGCCGGAGGTGAGCCGGGCCGAGGCGGCCGCGGTGGTCGCCGAGCTGCGTCGGCACGCCCTGGAGGCGGAGGAGCACGTCCGCGCGTTCACCGGGATGCGGTCGAGCAGTCTGGTCGCAGCCGCCGCGACGCCCGTGCTGGTGGTGGACCGCCCGGGGTGGGTGCGGGCGAACGTGGCGGGCTTCCGCACCGTCGTCCAGCCGCTGGTGGAGAAGTTGCAGGCGCGCCGGGCGAACAGCGCGGCGGCCGGGGTGTTCGGCGCGGTGGGGGAGAAGGCCACCGGGATCGAGGTGGGGGCGCTGCTGGCGTTCCTGGCGACCAAGGTGCTCGGCCAGTACGAGACCTTCGCCCCGGCGGAGCCCTCGCTGGAGGCCCCGGACAGCCCGGCGGCGCTGTTCGACAAGCCGCGGACGGGCCCGGAGGGCCCCGGTCCGGGCCGGCTGCTGCTGGTGGCGCCGAACATCGTGCACGTCGAGCGGGAGCTGGACGTCGACCCGTCCGACTTCCGGCTCTGGGTGTGCCTGCACGAGGAGACGCACCGGACGCAGTTCACCGCGGTGCCGTGGCTGCGCGACCACATCCAGTCGGAGGTGCAGTCCTTCCTCGCCGAGACGGACGTCGACCCGGGCGCCCTGCTGGACCGCCTCCGGGACGCCGCGGGCTCGCTGGGCGCCGGCCTGCCGGGCACGGGTGGCCGGGAGAGCCGGGAGGGCGCCTCCTCGGCGAACCTGCTGGAGATCGTCCAGTCGCCCGCGCAGCGCGAGATCCTGGGCCGGCTGACGGCGGTGATGTCGCTGCTGGAGGGTCATGCGGACGTGGTGATGGACGGTGTCGGCCCGGCCGTGGTGCCGACGGTCGCGGAGATCCGGGAGAAGTTCCAGCAGCGCCGCGACCGGGGTGCGAACCGGCTGGACCTGGTGCTGCGCCGGCTGCTCGGCATGGACGCCAAGCTGCGCCAGTACCAGGACGGCGCGGTGTTCGTCCGGGCCGTGGTGGAGCAGGTCGGCATGGAGGGGTTCAACCGGGTGTGGACCTCCCCGAACACGCTGCCCACCAAGGACGAGATCCACGACCCGGCCGCCTGGGTCGCCCGGGTCGCCCGCTGAGGCCCCGGCGCGGGGCGGAGGGCGGGGCTGCGGCCCGGGTGGCGGCGGTCAAGCCCTCTCGTACGAGTGGTCCAATCGGGTACACGGCGAGTGAAGATACGTTTCTCCATTCACCCGAACGTGGGACGGTGGTCGTACCGGTGGCGCGGGTGGCGTAGCGGGTCGCTCCTTTCTGCCACCATCTGTGAGCGCCCGGTAACAGGGCGCGCACGCAGGTGCGCGGTCCGCCGCGCCCCACCGCAGTCCTGTCCCCCTCCGTCGAGGAGTCGTCCGCCGTGGGCCCTCACCCCGCCGTCGCCGCGATACGCCTGGCCGTTCGCCGTACGCTCACCGACCTCGCCGCCGAGGCCGGTTCCACCTTCACCGCGCCCGCACCCGTGCGCGAGCCCCGCGAGCGCCCGGCCGGGGCGCCGCTGGTGGGTGCCGCCGTCGGCACCACCCTGATCGGCAACGCCGCGCGCCACCCGTCCGGGCTGCCCCGCACCCCGGCCGCCCCCGGCTCGCCGCTGGTCCTGGTCGCCGTCAGCGGCGGCGCGGACTCGATGGCGCTGGCCATCGCCGCCGCCTTCGAGGCCCCCAAGATCGGTCTGCGGGTCGGCGCCGTCACCGTCGACCACGGCCTCCAGCCCGGCTCCGCCGACCGCGCCGCCCAGGTGGCCGAGCGGCTGCGCTCGCTCGGCCTGGACCCGGTCGAGGCGATCCCGGTGCGGGTCGGCCGCACCGGCGGCCCGGAGGCCGCCGCCCGGGACGCCCGCTACGCCGCCCTGGACGAGGCCGCCGAGCGCCACGGCGCGATCGCGGTGCTGCTCGGCCACACCCGGGACGACCAGGCCGAGACCGTCCTGCTGGGCCTGGCCCGCGGCTCGGGCGCCCGCTCGCTGGCCGGGATGCCGGCCCAGAAGGGCCGCTACCGCCGCCCGCTGCTGGAGCTGGACCGGGCGGCCACCCTGCAGGCCTGTTCCGCCCAGGCGATCCCGGTCTGGGATGACCCGCACAACTGTGATCCCGCCTACACCCGCTCCCGGGTCCGCCACGAGGTGCTGCCGGTGCTGGAGAAGCACCTGGGCGGCGGCGTGGTGGAGGCGCTGGCCCGTACCGCCCGGCTGTTCCGCGACGACGCCGACGCCCTCGACCAGTGGGCCGCCCTGGCCGAGCGCGACCTCCGTACGGGCGAAGGCGCCCTGGACGCCGTGAAACTGGCCGAACTGCCGTCCGCCGTGCGCCGCCGGGTGCTGCGCCGGGCCGCGCTGCGGGCGGGCTGTCCGGCCGGGGACCTCTTCGCGCGACACCTGGAGGCGGTGGACCTGCTGGTCACCGGATGGCGCGGTCAGGGGCCGCTGCACCTACCCGGGGGCGTCGAGGCCACCCGCAGGTGTGGCACGCTGGTCTTTCGGCGGCAGGGCGCCTGACGGGCGAGGCATGTCCCGGGGGAGCCGGCCGCCGGCCACACAGACCCCGAACGTTTGAGGACGTATCCCCGGTGGACCAGAACGACATGGGCGCTGACCTCGCGAAGGTGCTCATCAGCAAGGACGAGATCGACGCCAAGCTCCTTGAGCTGGCCGAGCGGATCGACCGGGACTACGCAGGCAAGGACCTGCTGATCGTCGGCGTCCTCAAGGGGGCCGTGATGGTCATGGCCGACCTCGCCCGGGCCCTGCACTCGCAGGTCACCATGGACTGGATGGCCGTCTCCTCGTACGGCATGGGCACCAAGTCCTCCGGCGTGGTGCGCATCCTGAAGGACCTGGACACCGACATCGCCGGCCGTGACGTCCTGATCGTCGAGGACATCATCGACTCCGGCCTGACGCTGTCCTGGCTGCTGGGCAACCTGGGCTCGCGCGGCCCGGCGTCGCTGGAGGTCTGTGCCCTGCTGCGCAAGCCGGACGCCGCCAAGGTCGAGATCGACGTCAAGTACGTCGGTTTCGACATTCCGAACGAGTTCGTGGTCGGCTACGGCCTGGACTACGCGGAGAAGCTGCGTAACCTCCCCTTCATCGGCACCCTCGCCCCGCACGTCTACGGCGGCTGAGGGTCCGTTCGGGCTACGGGCGGGAACAGCAGGTCGTTCCCGCCCGTTGGACCGGGGGACAAAGAACCAAAGCCGTGTCGCCGTGCTCCCGCCATGGGCGGGTCCGACTGCGGTACGGTCCAATAAACCGCTCTTCACATGAGCACCGACCGGATGCGCCGCGGCCCACAGCCTCCCGGCGCCGTTGAGTGGCAGGAGGGACGGGGCGGCAACGCCCCGCATGGATGGACGTCAAGCGATACTTCCGTGCGCCGATCATGTGGATCGTGCTGGCCGTCCTCGCCGTCATCGTACTGATGCAGGTCGTTTCGGATTCGAACGGCTACAAGACGGTGGACACCGGTCAGGTGGTCGCGGCGATCGACGCGCACAACGTCAAGTCGGCGCAGATCACCACCGGTGATTCGAACACGATCAAGATCCAGCTGAAGGACGGCGCCACGCTGTCCAACGCCGGTACGGGCAAGGTCCCGTCCGGCAGCAAGTTCCAGGCCTCGTACATCGGTGACCAGGGCGTCGCCATCGCCGACAAGCTGCAGGCCCAGATCAACGACAAGGACCCGAACACCCTCTCCGAGGGCTACACCGTCAGCCCGGAGAAGCAGAGCACCTTCGTCAGCCTGCTGCTGTCGATGCTGCCGATCGTGATCATCGTCCTGGTCTTCCTGTTCCTGATGAACCAGATGCAGGGCGGCGGCTCGCGCGTCATGCAGTTCGGCAAGTCCAAGGCCAAGCTGCTCACCAAGGACACCCCGAAGACCACCTTCGCCGACGTCGCCGGTGCCGACGAGGCGGTCGAGGAGCTCCACGAGATCAAGGAGTTCCTGCAGGAGCCGGCCAAGTTCCAGGCCGTCGGCGCCAAGATCCCCAAGGGCGTGCTGCTGTACGGCCCGCCCGGTACCGGTAAGACCCTGCTGGCGCGTGCCGTCGCGGGCGAGGCCGGGGTGCCGTTCTACTCCATCTCCGGTTCGGACTTCGTCGAGATGTTCGTCGGTGTCGGCGCAAGCCGGGTCCGCGACCTGTTCGAGCAGGCCAAGGCGAACGCCCCGGCGATCGTCTTCGTCGACGAGATCGACGCCGTCGGCCGGCACCGCGGCGCGGGCCTCGGCGGCGGTCACGACGAGCGCGAGCAGACCCTCAACCAGCTGCTGGTCGAGATGGACGGCTTCGACGTCAAGGGCGGCGTGATCCTGATCGCCGCGACCAACCGCCCCGACATCCTGGACCCGGCGCTGCTGCGCCCGGGCCGCTTCGACCGCCAGATCGCGGTGGAGCGCCCCGACCTCCAGGGCCGTCTGGACATCCTCAAGGTGCACCAGAAGGGCAAGCCGATCGCGCCCGACGTCGACCTCTCGGCCGTCGCCAAGCGCACCCCCGGCTTCACCGGCGCCGACCTGTCGAACGTGCTGAACGAGGCGGCGCTGCTGACCGCCCGTTCGGACAAGAAGCTGATCGACAACGGCATCCTGGACGAGGCGATCGACCGCGTCGTGGCCGGTCCGCAGAAGCGCACGCGGATCATGTCCGACAAGGAGAAGAAGATCACCGCGTACCACGAGGGCGGTCACGCCCTGGTCGCGGCGGCCTGCCAGTACAGCGACCCGGTGCACAAGATCACCATCCTGTCCCGGGGCCGGGCCCTCGGCTACACCATGGTGCTGCCGGACGAGGACAAGTACTCCACCACCCGCAACGAGATGCTCGACCAGCTGGCCTACATGCTGGGCGGGCGCGCGGCGGAGGAGCTGGTCTTCCACGACCCGACCACCGGCGCCTCGAACGACATCGAGAAGGCCACCGCCACGGCGCGGGCCATGGTCACCCAGTACGGCATGACCGAGCGCCTGGGCGCGATCAAGTTCGGCACCGACAACTCGGAGCCGTTCCTGGGCCGCGAGATGGGCCACCAGCGCGACTACTCGGAAGAGGTCGCCGGGCTGGTCGACGAAGAGGTCAAGAAGCTCATCGAGAACGCGCACAACGAGGCCTGGGAGATCCTGGTCGAGAACCGCGACGTGCTCGACAACCTGGTTCTGGAACTCCTGGAGAAGGAGACCCTGAACAAGGAGCAGATCGCCGAGATCTTCGCCCCGGTGGTCAAGCGCCCGGCCCGGCCGGCCTGGACGGGGTCCTCCCGTCGCACGCCGTCCACCCGGCCGCCGGTGCAGTCCCCGAAGGAGCTGGCGCTCACCAACGGCGCCGCGTCCGTCGACAGCGCGCCGGTGGACATCGTGAAGCTCCCGCCGCTGCCGGCGTCGGAGCCGCCGACCGAGGGCTGATCACGGCTTCCGCAGGAAACGGAATGGATGCCGCGTCACCGGGGTTTGTACCCTGGAGGCGCGGCATCCGTGCTGTTCAGCCAGAGTCTTCCCACAACTAAGCGAGGCCCGCATGATCGACCCGGTGACGCTCGACGGTCCGCCCGCCGTCGGGACCTTCGACCAGAAGCGGGCCGAGAACGCCATCCGCGAGCTGCTGCTCGCCGTGGGGGAGGACCCGGACCGCGAGGGCCTGATCGAGACCCCCGCCCGGGTCGCCCGGGCCTACAAGGAGATCTTCGCGGGCCTGTGGCAGGAGCCCGAGGACGTCCTGACCACCACCTTCGACCTGGGCCACGACGAGATGGTCCTGGTCAAGGACATCGAGCTGACCTCGGTCTGCGAGCACCACCTGGTGCCGTTCCGCGGGGTGGCGCACGTCGGGTACATCCCGTCCAACAGCGGGAAGATCACCGGCCTGTCGAAGCTGGCCCGGCTGGTCGACGTCTACGCCCGCCGCCCGCAGGTGCAGGAGCGGCTGACCAGCCAGGTCGCCGACGCGCTGATGCGGATACTGGAGCCGCGCGGGGCGATCGTCGTGGTCGAGTGCGAGCACATGTGCATGTCGATGCGCGGCATCCGCAAGCCCGGCGCCAAGACCATCACCTCCTGCGTGCGCGGCCAGCTGCGCGACCCCGCCACCCGGGCCGAGGCGATGAGCCTGATCATCGGGCGGTAGCGCCACCGGGCGCTGACGGAGGAACGGCTCAGGGCACCTCGTGCTCCGCGTGCGGCGGAGCCGGGGTGCCCGGCGCGTTCCGGCGGGTGGTCGCCCGCTCGGACGGGCCTTAACCCATGTGGGTGCCCAGCCATTCGAGCGAGGCGGGCAGCTCCCGGGTCCAGCTGTAGAAGTTGTGCCCGCCGTCGTCCAGGTAGAGCGATTCGACCTTGAACTGCGGGTTGGCCGCCGCGACCTGGGTCGCCTGCTCGACGAAGTGGACGGTCTGCGGGTAGTCCGACTCCGTGCGGGTGGAGACGATCAGCGTGTTGAGCGTCGGCACGGGCAGGTTCTGCAGCCGCCAGGCGAGGTCGTGCTGCTGGGCGAGTGCGGTGTCGCCGTGGAAGAGGTCGCCTCCGGTGTAGCCGTCCTGGCGCACGGCGAAGTCCCCGTGCAGGCTCACCGCGCTGCCGTAGACGTTCGGGAAGCGCATCGCCAGCCGCAGCGCGCAGGAGCCGCCGGTGGAGTAGCCGAAGGTGGCCCAGGAGCCGGCCGTGCGGCCCACCCGGTAGGTGCTGAGGATGGCCTCGGGGACGTCCTTGACGAACCAGGTCTCGGTCCGCGGCCCGCCCGGGACGTCCACGCACTCGGTGTCCAGGGCCGGGACGACCGCCGGACGGGCCATCACCAGGACGGTCGGGGGCATCCTGCCCGAGTGCTGCAACTCGATCGCGGTCTGGGCGAGGGGCACCTCCTGGAGCAGGTTCAGGGAGGAGCCCGGGTAGCCGGAGAGGGCCAGCAGGACGGGGAAGCGGACCAGGGCGAACTTCGGGTCGAAGTACTCGCGCGGCAGGTAGACGAACATCTGGTCGGAGAAGCCGGTCTCCTTGCCGCTGACCCGGACCGACTCGATCCGGCCGACCTCCTCGGGCGTGCCCTTGGGCAGGGTGGCCACCGTCTCCAGGCCGCCCTCGGCGGTGGGCTGGATCAGCGCGTCGGCGCCAGCCCCCCCGCCCTTGTGGTTCTCGTTGCCGGCCAGCGCGAGCTTGGCGCCGCTGGGGCTGAGCAGGTCGTCCCAGGTGGTGTAGAACCCGAAGGAGTTGTTCACCGACAGCGCCAGCACGGCCAGGAGCGAGACTTGAACGACCGTCAGCAGTCCGATCCGGCCGAGCACCGGCAGCGGGCGCTGCCGGGCCAGCCTGGGCCAGATCCACAGGGTGGTGAGCAGGGCCGCCGCTCCGAGTGCGAGCAGCGAGTTCACCAGCGCTTCGCTGGTCAGTTCCATACCGTCGGCCTTCCGGTGGGACACTGTCGGTGCAGGCTCCATCGTCTGGCGGCCCGTCAGGCGGGGCCACCGCGGCTAGGCTGTCCGGGCGCCCCGGCCCGGTCGGGAGGGCGGGGGAGGCCAGGGGCAACCGGAGCCCTAGAATGCGGCGTCCACCGTACGTAACGCGTACCCGGGGGTCTGGCCGCGCCACGCGCCGGCGGGCCACCGACTCCCACCCCCGGCTCAACCCGCAGCGCACCCACGGCACCGGTTTACCGTCCGTTTCCGGATCCTTGGTATGCGCATTGCCTGATGAAGGAATAGGCATGAAGGTCCATCACACGTGGTCCCCCGAAGTGACCGGACACCGCACCGCAGCCTCTACCCTGAGCTTCCATGAGCGTTCCCGTGTCCGTTGAGCCGAGCCCCGAGCAGTCGCCGCGCCGCAAGCGCGGCCTGCAGACGCTGCGCACCCAGGCGGCCGCCGTCCCGAGGGCCTGGCTCCCGAGCGCGGTCGGCTACGCCTGTCTGCTGATCGGGCTGATGGACATCGCCGGCGCGGTGTTCCCCAAGCTGCGGCACACGAAGGTGCACACCTTCGCCGGGCAGCTGCCCGGCGGCACCACCAGCCTGGCCGCGGTCGGCACGCTGATGGTCGGCATCCTGCTGGTGCCGCTCGCGCACGCGCTGCGCCGGCGCAAGCGGCGGGCCTGGCGGGCGGTCTGCGTGCTGCTGCCGGTCAGCGCGGCGCTGCACATCGTGCGCTGGCACCAGATCGGCCCGGCGGTGGTCTCGCTGGTCGTCCTCGCCGTGATGCTGGTGCACCGGCGCGAGTTCTACGCCAAGGCCGACCCGCGCACCCGCTGGCGCGCGGTGGTCAACCTGGTCGTCATGGGCGTCCTCAGCGTGCTGCTCGGCCTGCTGATCGTGAGCACCCGGACCAGGTACGAGTTCGGCCACCCCGGCCTCACCGAGCGGCTGCAGCACGTCGCGTACGGGCTGTTCGGCTTCGAGGGCCCGATCCGCTACACCAACGAGCGGATGTCCGACCTGGTCGCCTACCTGCTCGGCGGCCTCGGCCTGCTGACCGCCTTCACCACCGCCTACCTGGCGCTGCGCCCGGGCAAGCCGAAGCCGGAGCTGACCGCCGAGGACGAGGAGAAGGTCCGCGAGCTGCTCAAGCGGCACGGCGAGCGCGACTCGCTCGGCTACTTCGCGCTGCGCCGCGACAAGAGCGTGCTGTTCTCGCCCACCGGCAAGGCCGCGATCTCCTACCGGGTGGTCTCCGGCGTGATGCTCGCCTCCGGCGACCCGGTCGGCGACGTCGAGGCCTGGCCGGGCGCGATCAAGGTGTTCATGGCCGAGGCCCGCGAGCACGCCTGGGTGCCCGCCGTGATGGGCTGCAGCGAGGTCGGCGGCGAGGTCTGGACCCGCGAGGCGAACCTGGACGCCCTGGAGCTGGGCGACGAGGCGATCGTCGACACCGCCACCTTCTCGCTCGCCGGCCGGGCCATGCGCAACGTCCGCCAGATGGTCAAGCGGATCGAGCGCAACGGGTACTCCTGCAAGGTGCGCCGGGTCTCCGAGCTCACCGCGGACGAGAAGTACCGGATCGCCGACGCCGCCGCCCGCTGGCGCGGCACCGACACCGAGCGCGGCTTCTCGATGGCGCTGGGCCGCTTCGGCGACCCGCTGGACGACGACTGCGTGGTGGTCACCGCTCACAAGGACCCGGAGGAGGGCGAGGGCGGCGACGACCTCAAGGCCGTGCTGCACTTCGTGCCCTGGGGGCCGGACGGCATCTCGCTGGAGCTGATGCGCCGCGACCGCGCCGCCGACCCGGGCCTGAACGAGCTGCTGATCGTCGCCGCCCTGCAGGCCGTGCCCGCCATGGGCGTCCGCCGGGTGTCGCTCAACTTCGCGATGTTCCGCTCGGCGCTGGCCCGCGGCGAGCGGATCGGCGCCGGCCCGGTGCTGCGCGCCTGGCGCGGACTGCTGGTGTTCCTGTCCCGCTGGTTCCAGATCGAGTCGCTGTACAAGTTCAACGCGAAGTTCCAGCCGGAGTGGGAGCCGCGCTTCCTGGTCTTCCCGAACACCCGGGACCTGCCGCGGATCGGCTTCGCCGCGATGCAGGCGGAGGCCTTCATCACCCTCGGCATGCCGCGCTTCGGCCGCAAGCGCCAGCGCGAGGGCCTGATGCCCGTGCCGTCGGCCCGCGAGGTCACCGAGGCCGCCTGAGGCGCCCGAGACGCGAACGTGGCCCCCGCCGAGAATCCTCGGCGGGGGCCACGTTCGATAATGGGGGACATGAGCAATACGTCGCCCTTCTCCCTGCCGGCCGGGTTGCCGCGGCTCGACCGCTGCGCCGTGATGGGCGTGGTCAACGTCACGCCCGACTCCTTCTCGGACGGCGGGATGTGGTTCGACCCCGCCAGGGCGATCGCGCACGGGCTGGCCCTGCGGGCGCGCGGCGCGGACCTGGTGGACGTCGGCGGCGAGTCCACCCGGCCCGGCACGACGCGGGTGCCCGAGGAGGAGGAGCTGCGCCGGGTGCTGCCGGTGGTGCGCGAGCTGGCCGCCGCCGGGGTCATGGTGTCGGTCGACACCATGCGCGCCTCGGTCGCCGAGCGGGCCGTCGAGGCCGGCGCCGCGATCGTCAACGACGTCTCCGGCGGGCTCGCCGACCCGGCGATGGCCCGGGTGGTCGCCGAGAGCGGCGCGCCCTTCGTGGTGATGCACTGGCGCGGGCAGTCCGCGGACATGGACCGGCTGGCCGTCTACGACGACGTCGTCCGCGACGTGGTCACCGAGCTGACCGACCGCATGGACGCCCTGCTGGCCGCCGGGGTCAAGGAGGACCAGCTGATCCTCGACCCGGGCCTCGGCTTCGCCAAGACCGCCGAGCACAACTGGGCGCTGCTCGGCCGGCTGGACGCGCTCACCGCGCTCGGCCGTCCCGTCCTCGTGGCGGCTTCGCGCAAGCGGTTCCTGGGTACGCTGCTCGCCGACCCGGAAACCGGGGAGCTGCGCCCGGCCCGCGAGCGGGACGACGCGACGGCGGCGGTCTCGGTGCTGTCGGCCCAGGCCGGAGCCTGGGCGGTACGGGTGCACGACGTGTCCGGCACGGCGGACGCCGTCCGCGTGGTCGCGGCCTGGCAGCGCGCGGCGCGGCTGGGGTGAGGGAGGGTCTGTGACAGGTGACGGCAGGGTGAGCGGCGGTACGGCCGGGAAGGCCCCCCAGGCGGACCTGGAGGCGGTGCTCGCGGCGAACCGCGCGCTCTACGAGGCGCTGGAGCGGGGCGACGTCGAAGCGGTCGAGGACGCCTGGCTGGGCGCCGAGTACGCGGACGACAAGGGCGGCGTGGTGTGCGTGCACCCCGGCTGGCCGGTGCTGCGCGGAAGGGCGCAGGTGACGCGCTCGTACATGCTGATCATGATGAACACGGAGTACATCCAGTTCTTCCTGACCGATGTCGAGGCCGAGGTCCACGGAGATGTGGCCCTTGTCACGTGCACCGAGAACATCCTCTCCGGCGGCGAGGCGGAGGAGGAGGGGGAACTCGGCCCGCTGGTCGGCGGAAAGGTCGTTTCGACCAATCTGTTCCGCCGCACCCCGGCCGGGTGGAAACTCTGGTCGCACCACGGTTCACCCGTTCTGACCAGCGGGGACGAGGACGACGAGGACTGATTCCGGCGGATACGGGAATACGGTGCCGGGTGGTCGCCCGAGAATTTCCCGGTGGTCACCGAACGTTCACGTCAATCGCCATTTCGGCGCGCGTGGCGACGGTTCGTGCCGGGTAGGACGGTCAGGCGTTGTCTGCGCTCGCGGGTAGATTCGAAACGGAGTGGCGGGCATGCCGCCCGCCTTCACCGCCCTGCCCGTCCACGCCTTTCTCCGGGTGGGGCCCGTCCGACTGGGAGCAGTGATTCGTTTGCTGGACCGCGTCACCCTGCGGGGGCTGCGAGCCCGGGGCCACCACGGCGTCTTCGAGCGTGAGCGCATCGAGGGCCAGACCTTCGTGGTCGACCTCGTGCTGTACCTGGACACCCGCCCCGCCGCGGCCGGAGACGACCTCACCCGCACGGCGCACTACGGCATCGTGGCCGAGGAGGTCACCGCGATCATCGCCGGGGACCCGGTCGACCTGATCGAGACCCTGGCCCAGCGCATCGCCGACCAGTGCCTGAAGCACGAGCCGGTCGAGGAGGTCGAGGTGACCGTGCACAAGCCGGACGCCCCGATCACCGTGCCGTTCGACGACGTGACCGTGACCATCCACCGGGGCCGCGCATGACCCCCACCGCGCGCCTGGTTTCCGATGTAGAGGACGTTTTCCGATGAGTAGCAGCGACCACCCGATCACCGAGCCGAACGCGTTCGACCTGGAGAGCCGGGTGGACTCGGCCGACACCACGCTGCACAGCCAGCGCTGCGCGGTGATCGCGCTCGGCAGCAACCTGGGCAACCGGCTGGACACCCTGCAGGGCGCCGTCGACGCGCTCGCCGACACGCCCGGGCTGAGGATCAAGGCCGTCTCGGCGGTCTACGAGACCGAGGCCGTCGGCGGCCCGGCGGAGCAGCCGAACTACTACAACGCGGTCGTCGTGCTGCGCACCTCGCTGCCCCCGCGCGACCTGCTGGAGCGCGGCAACGCGATCGAGGACGCCTTCGGCCGGGTGCGGGAGGTCCGCTGGGGGCCGCGCACCCTGGACGTGGACATCCTGGCCTACGAGGGCGTGGTCAGCGACGACCCGCAGCTGGTGCTGCCGCACCCGCGCTCGCACGAGCGGGCCTTCGTGCTCGCCCCGTGGCTGGACGCCCAGCCGGAGGCCGAGGTGCCCGGGCACGGGCAGGTCGCCGCGCTGCTGGAGGCGCTCGGCGGGCCGGACGCGCAGGGCGTGAAGCGGCGTGACGACATCCGACTGACCCTGCCGGAGTAACTCAGCCAGGCCGGCCGGGGAACTCGGCCAGGGGGCCCGGCCGTACGAGTAGATGTCCGTCCGGCCGGGCCCGGTACGGTGGCCTGGCGCCTCCGCGTCGGGCCACCGGGCGGGCGGCCGGCTCTGGTACCCCGGGAAGGACCTCCTCCGAGTGAAGCTGCTTCGCCTCCGCCTGCTGATCGGGATCACCGCCGCGACGACGGCGCTGTCCTGGGCCGGCTCCAAGCTGTGGGCCTCCCTGGACACGCTGCCGGCCGTGCCGGCCGCGGCCCCGGTGGTGCTGGCGGCGGTGGCGGTGATCCTGCTGGCGACCGCGATCTCGCTGCGGTCCCGGCTGAAGGCGGTGCGCGAGCGGCAGCCCGGCGCGAAGCGGGTCGACCCGCTGCTGGCGGCCCGGGCGGTGGTGCTGGGGCAGGCCAGTGCGCTGGTCTCCTCGGTGGTCACCGGCATCTACGCCGGGGCCGGGATCTACCTGCTCGGCGAGCTGGACGTGTCGGCCCGCAAGGACCAGGCCGTCACCGCCGGGCTCGCGGTGCTGGCGGGGGCCGCGGTGATCGCCGCGGCGCTCTGGCTCCAGCACGTGTGCAAGCTCCCCGAGAACCACGACGATCCGAGCGGTCCGGCGGCCTCGCATCACTGACCAGGCCTTTTCTCGTGATCTTGAGTGAAAGGCCGAGCACGTGCGGTAAAAACCTCGCCCTGTCAAGGGTTGAAGGGGACCCTGGGCTGACACGGCCCCAATTCGCACGCTAGTTTCTTGGCATGTCTCGCGGACGCCACCGTCATTCCTCCGTCCTCGGCCGGGTCTTTCCCCCCACCGCCGCCGGCGTACTGCTGGTCGCCGCACTGGCCGCTCTGCTTTTCAGTCAGGACACCATCCTGGTGCGCTCGGTGGGCGTCGCGGCGCTGATCGCGACGCTCGGCTTCGCGGTGCTGCTGCGCCAGCGGGACAAGGCCGCCCGCGCGGCCGCCGAGATGTCCTCCGCGCAGCGGCTGCGGGCCGAGGAGCGGTTCGAGGAGCAGCTGGCCGAGGCCGAGTACGCGGCCGAGGTCGCCGAGGAGCGGGCCACCCGGTTCGGGAGGCGGCTGACGGCGGAGAAGTCGCGGCTGGCGAAGGCCGAGACCGAGATCGCCCGGCTGCTGCGCGAGCGGGCCGTGACGGTGGCCGAGCAGGCGCTCAAGGAGGCCGAGGCGGCCCAGCGGGCGCTCGCCGCGAGCCGGCCCAAGTACCCGGCCAGCCCGGCCGCGTTCGTCCGCGCGGCGTCCGTGCTGCGGATGCTGGAGCGTCGGGCGGCCGAGCAGGAGGCGCGGCGGGAGCGTACGGCGGGCGCGGAGGTCGCGCTGCGGGCGCCCGCGAAGGCGTCGCTGACCGGCACGGGCACCCCGGCCGCGCCGGCCCCCAAGCCGGTGTCCGTGCCCGCCCCGGTGGTGCCCTCGGTGCCCACTCCGGCGCAGGCGCCGCTGGCCCAGGCACCGATGACCCCGGCGCCGTCGGCGCGGCCCACGCCGCTGCGCCCGGCGCTGACCGCGCAGGTCGGTCAGCTCGGCGGCACCCAGAGCGTGCCGGCCCCGGCTCCGGTGGCGGCGGAGCGGCAGCGGCCGCGCCCGGCGCAGCCCGGCCAGGCGCGCGGGCAGGGCTTCAGCTTCTTCGGCCGCAGCTCGGGTGCGGCGGTGCGGGCGGCGGCTCCGGCGCCGGCGGTGGGCAGCGTCGCCGAGCTGGGGGAGCGTACGGACCTGGCCGACGTGGTGGGCGACGAGGCGGTCGCGGCGAAGGCGAAGGCCGAGGCGCAGGAGGCGGCGGAGGCGGTGGAGACGGCCGTTCCGGGTGGCGCGCAGCCGGCGGAGCCGGCCGGGGCGGCGGAGCAGGACGGGCCGACCGTGGTGGACCTGACGCCGGAGGACGAGACCGAGCTGATCCAGCTGCCGGAGCTGCGCGCCTCGCGCTGAGGCCCGGCCCGGAACGAACGCGACGGCGCGGGAGTCGGTACGTACCGACTCCCGCGCCGTCGCGTTTCCCGGGGGTGCGTCGGGCCCGCCGGGGGTGGGTCAGATCTGGACGCCGAAGTCCTGGGCGATGCCGGCCAGGCCGGAGGCGTAGCCCTGGCCGACCGCGCGGAACTTCCACTCGCCGTTGTTGCGGTAGAGCTCGCCGAAGATCATCGCGGTCTCGGTGGCGGCGTCCTCGGAGAGGTCGTACCGGGCGATCTCGGCGCCGCCGGCGGCGTTCACCACGCGGATGTAGGCGTTGCGGACCTGGCCGAAGTTCTGGCCGCGGGCGACGCCGTCGTAGATGGTGACCGGGAAGGTGATCTTGGCGGCCTCGGCGGGCAGGCCGGCCAGGTTGACGTTGATCGACTCGTCGTCGCCCGCGCCCTCGCCGGTGCGGTTGTCGCCGGTGTGCACGACGGTGTTGTCCGGCGTGCTGGTGTTGTTGAAGAAGACGAAGTGCGCGTTGGACAGCACCTTGCCGTCCGCGTTCAGGACGATCGCGCTGGCGTCGAGGTCGAATTCGGCGCCGGTCGTGGTGCGGAGGTCCCAGCCCAGGCCGACACTGACCGCGGACAGGCCGGGGGCCTCCTTGGTCAGCGAGACGTTGCCACCCTTGGAGAGGCTCACTGGCATGGCGATTGCAGTCCCTTCGTTCGCTTTTTCCGGGAGAACGCAATACTCCGGCGGCTTGGTTCCGTGTGGGCCGTGAATTCTTCGTAAGGCGTCAAAGCCGGGCAAAGCGCAGGCAAAGCGGCGGTCCGGGGCGCGGGGTTCAGACGCGCGGGAACCGGCCCTGGAGCGACCAGATGTTCGGGTTGTCGGCCAGGTCGGGGTGCATGTCGAACAGGTCGGCGAGGGTGTCCTGGAGGAAGTCCCGGGCCTCGCGCCGCAGGTCGCTGTGGCGGACCACGGCGGGCGGCTCGTCCGGCAGCCAGGTCGCGGTGATCTCGACCCAGTTGAAGCGGCGGGCGAAGCGCAGCAGCTCGGTGTTCTGGGTGAAGTCGAGGTCGGCGGTCTGCACCCGGGCGGCGCGGGAGCCGTCCGGGTCGCGGTCGAGCTGCTCGACGATGTCGCACAGCGCCCAGGCGAAGTCCAGCACCGGGACCCAGCCCCAGCGGGTGGAGACCTCGGCGCCCTCGGCGTCCAGGTAGACGTCGCCGCAGAAGAGGTCGTACCGCAGGGAGCGCACGGGGGCGGTGCGGTAGTCGGTCTGCGGGGGGTCGGGGAAGCGGTTGGAGAGGGAGTAGCCGAGCTCGATCACGTACGCCATTGTCGGGGCTCGGCGGGCGGATAACCGGGTGACCGGGCGGGCACGGCGCGGGATGATGGGCGCATGTTCGAGCCCATCCGCGTACGGGGCTCGGTGGTCGTCCCCGATGCCGAGCTCGTCTGGCGCTTCTCGCGTTCCTCCGGCCCCGGTGGCCAGCACGTCAACACCTCCGACTCCAAGGTCGAGCTGCGCTTCGACCTGGCGGCCTCGGAGGCGCTGCCCGAGGTGTGGCGCGAGCGCGCCCTGGAGCGGCTGGCGCACCGGCTGGTGGACGGCCGGGTGCTGGTGGTCCACGCCTCGGAGTTCCGCTCGCAGTGGCGCAACCGGGAGGCGGCCGCGGCCCGGCTGGCCGCGCTGCTGACCGAGGCGTGCGCGCCGCCGCCGAAGGCCCGACGGGCGACCCGGCCGAGCCGGGGGATGGTCGAGCGGCGGCTGTCCAACAAGCGGCACCGCTCCGAGCTGAAGCAGGGGCGGCGGGCGCCGCGCGGCGAGTAGTCCGGCCGGTTCAGCCGGTTCAGCCGGTTCGTCCGGTTCAGCCGAGGGTGCGGTAGCCGCCGCGGAAGTAGAGCAGCGGGCGGCCGCTCGGGTCGGGGACCACGGCCTCCAGGACCCGGCCGAGCAGCAGGGTGTGGTCGCCCGCGGGTATCCGCTGCTCGGTGCGGCACTCGACGGTGGCCAGCGCGCCGTCGATCAGCGGGGCGTCGGTGTGCGGGCCGCGGTGGTGCGCGGTGTCCGCGAACAGCAGCCGGTCGCTGAGCCGGCCCTTCATGGCGAAGCGGGAGCCGAGCGTCTTCTGCCCCTCGGTGAGCACCGAGACCGCCCAGGTGTCGGTCCG
This sequence comes from Streptomyces sp. FH025, assembly GCF_017427025.1. Taxonomy (GTDB): domain Bacteria; phylum Actinomycetota; class Actinomycetes; order Streptomycetales; family Streptomycetaceae; genus Kitasatospora. The sequence goes on along the minus strand of NZ_JAFLNG010000060.1, from coordinate 4,084 downwards.
GGAGAGCACCTCGTCCATGCGGGAGTCCTCGCGGACCGAGATCAGCACCAGCGGCGGGTCCAGCGACACCGAGAGGAAGGACGTGGCGGTCATGCCGACGTCCTCTCCGTCCTCCGGGTCGTGGACGGTCACCAGGCTCACGCCGGCGGCGAGCTGGGAGAGTGCTGCCCGGAACTCGTCGGGCGTGGCGTGGGAGGCAGCTTCGGGCTGCGTGGACGGGTACACGTACCGCACGGTAGTCGGCGGTCGCGGGAAACGGCATCGGGCCGTGGTCGTAGGACCAGCGGCGCAGCCGTGAGGGTACTCCCGGTGACCGAACTCACTCTCAGGAGTGAAGCAGAGGGACTCGCGGGTGCACTGGGCTTCAGTGGACGGCCGATGCGGTCGACCACGAGAAAAGTCCCGATAACGCTTTGTGTCCCGCTATGGGATAGATGAACTGATTAAAGGCACATTAGTGTCGTGTGATTTAAGTCACAAGTAGTGGCCTATTGCTGACCGAGCGTGCCGAACGCTGTGCTCGCTGTGATTCAGTTCTTCTGGCAATCGGACGATAACCAATCAAGAACTATCCGAAGCAGCCGGGGAGCCCCCGCATGGAAGCCGAGTCGGAGCCCTACGTCCGTCTCGCGACCCTCCGCACCTTGCACCGGGTCGTGGCGGACCTCAACGCTGCCCGCAGCCTGGCGGGCACGCTGCAGGCCGTCGTCGAGGGCGCGGTGCACGGGCTCGGCTTCGACGCCGCCGCCGTCAGCCTGGTCCGCCCGGACGGCGACCTCGTGGTGGCGGCCGTCTGGGAGCTGGAGGAGAGCCCGATGGGCGGGCCCTCGGTGCTGCTCGGCCAGGTCGGCTCGCGGGAGTCCTGGGACCGGCTGCTCGGCGTCAGCGACCACTGGGGCACCCTGCGCTTCCTGCCGTACGACCGCGGCTGGGCCGTCGCCAGCGACATCCCGCGCTGGATCGGCGACGGCCCGCTGCCCGTCTACGCCAACGACTGGCACCCCGCCGACGGGCTGCTCGCCCCGATGTACAGCGCCGGTGGCGACCTGCTCGGCGTCCTCTCGGTGGACCGCCCGCGCAGCGGCAAGCGGCCCGGGGCGTGGACCCGCGAGGCGCTGGAGATGTTCTCGTTGCAGGCCTCCATCGCGATCGGCAACGCCCGGCTGCGGGCCGAGATGCAGCGGGCGCTGGCCCGGCTGGAGAAGGAGCAACAGGCGCTGAGGGCCAGTGAGGAGAGCTTCCGTCAGGCCTTCGAGTACGCGCCCAGCGGGATGGCCATCACCGAGCTGCACGGCGCCGGGCGCGGCCAGCTGACCAGGGTCAACGACGCGCTCTGTCGCCTGCTCGGCCGCCCCCGGGCGGTGCTGCGCCAGCAGAGCTTCGCCGACCTCGTCCACCCCGAGGACCGGGCGCTGCTGGAGCGCACCAGCGCCGAGAGCGGCCGGGCGGAACTGCGGCTGTCCCGGCGGGACGGCGGCTACCAGTGGGTGTGCCTGCGCAACTCGATCGTGGCGGACGCGGCCGAGGGCCCGAGCTTCCTGCTCACCCACGTCGAGGACATCGAGGACCGCAAGCGCCACGAACTCCAACTCGCCCACCGGGCCAGCCACGACGCGCTCACCGGCCTGCCCAACGGCGCCGAGCTCAAGGCCCGGCTGGCCCGGCGGCTCTGCCCCGAGCCGAAGCCGGTCGGCACCGTCGCCGCCGAGTCCGGCGCGGGCGACTACCCGCAGCCGTACGGCTACCCGGCCGACTCCTACCACGCGCACGCGGCGTACGAGGGCCTGGACCCGTACGCCGGAGCGGCGCGCGGCTACGGGTCGGCCGACAGCTGCTCGATGCCCGGCCTCGGCGCGGGTTTCGGGGAGCACGTGCACGCGGTGGTCCCGGCCGAGTTCGGGCCGGGCGGCGACGTCTGGTCCGCGCCGTTCCGCTCCGGCGGGTCGGCCTCGGTGGACAAGGGCCTCGCGGTGCTCTTCTGCGACCTGGACGGCTTCAAGTCGATCAACGACCGGTTCGGGCACAACGCGGGCGACTCGGTGCTGGTCGAGGTGGCCCGCCGGCTGAGCGGCGCGGTCCGGGACGGCGACACGGTGGCCCGGCTGGGCGGCGACGAGTTCGTGGTGCTGGCCGACGGGATCGGCCGCGAGGAGGCCAAGGACCTCGCCCACCGGCTGCGCAACGCGATCATCCCGCCGATGCGGATCGACGGGCGGGCGATGCGGGTGGGAGTGAGCCTCGGGATCGGCTGGGCCGGCTGCGGGATGAGCATCGAGGAGGTGCTGCACACCGCGGACGAGCGGATGTACGACGAGAAGCGGGCGCGCGGCGGCGCCGTGCGCGGGGCCCGGGGCGAGCGCTCCCACCGGCGCGCCGGCTGACGCCGGGGGCCGTCCGGATCGGGTTCGCGCAGGTCGGCCGGGTGCCCGGCATCCGGTGGCGCGCAGGTTACCCATGAGTTGTCAAGGGGTCTTTCACCGCTGTCGGGAACGGCAGGTAGGGTTCCCGGTACGACAGCGTCCATGATCTGCGCCGCCCGCAGGCCGGCGGCGCACCGGATGGGGGAGCAGACCACCGTGACGACCGCCGGCGACAACGGAGTGCCAGAGGGCCAGGGGGGCGGTGCCCCGCAGGACGACGACCCGTTCGGCTACCTCTACCGCCCGGCCGACGGCTCCACCGGGCAGCCGGCCGAGCCGCAGCAGGGTGTTCCCCGGACGCCGTACAGCCGGCCGATGGAGGTCGGGCGCGCGCAGTACGGCCAGCAGCAGTACGGCCAGCAGTACCAGCAGGGGGTGCCGCCGCGCGCGCAGCAGCCGAGCCCGTACGGCCAGCCCGGAACGGCGCAGCCCCCGTACGGGCAGCAGCCGCAGCAGGCCCCGTACGGCCAGCCCGGGGTGCCGCAGCAGCAGGCCGAGTACGGTGCGCCCACCCAGCAGACCCGCTACGCCGAGCACTCCCGCCCGCAGCCGGGGGACGAGCGGCCGAGCAGCGGCCGGAGCAAGGGCGCGGTGATCGGCGCGGTCGCCGTGGTCGCGGCGATAGCGATCGGGGCCGGGGTCGCGCTCTCCACCGGCGACGCGGACGTCGACAAGTCCGCCAAGGGCAGCACCGTGACCACGGCCCCGTCGGCTCCCACCGCCGCCCCGACGACGGCCGCCGCGACCGCGTCCGCCTCGCCCTCGGCCAGCGCGACCGTCGGCTCCGGCCCGTCGACCGTGGACGCGAGCCAGCTCCAGGCGCAGAACGCGCCGTCCGGCAACACCGTCAAGGGCGCCAAGTCCGCCGACGGCAGCTACCTGACGCTCCAGCAGGGCGGCTCGGTGACCTGGACCGGTGACGTCGCGACGGCCGGGACGTACAAGCTGACCGTGCACTACGGCAACGCCGGGGCGGACGTGAGGGGCGCGGCCTCGGTGAACGGCAAGGACTGGCCGAGCGGCCTGAACTACAAGAACTACACGCCGGGCAAGGACCCGGCGTCGTCCTGGTTCACCACCTGGATACTCCCGCAGTTCCAGGCCGGGTCGAACTCGGTCACCTTCACCGTGCCCTCCGGGCCGATCCTGATCGACCAGATCACCATCGAGCCGGGCGGCTGAGCAGACGCGCGAACGGCCGCCCGTCCCCTTCCGGGGAGGGCGGCCGTTGCCGTTGTGCTCAGGCGGGCCGCACGGTGGCGAACCTCTCGCCGCCGAGGACCCACCGGCCGCGGCGCATCACGGCGACCAGGTCGTAGCTGTCGGAGTCGACCACGGCCAGGTCGGCGAGCTTGCCGGTCTCCAGCGAGCCGATCGACTCGGAGAGGCCGAGCAGCCGGGCCGGGGTGGCGGAGAGCGACTCGACGGCCTGGTTGAGGGTCAGGCCGTTGACGGTGACGGAGCGCTTGAACGCCACGTCCAGGGTGAGGGTGGAGCCGGCGATCGCGCCGCCCTCGACCAGCCGGGCGACGCCGTCCTTGACCTCGACCTGGAGCGGGCCGAGCGGGTAGAGGCCGTCGCCCATGCCCGCAGCGCCCATGGCGTCGGTGATCAGGGCGACCCGGGAGGCGCCGGCGGTGCCGTACGCCAGGTCGAGGACGGAC
>NZ_JAFLNG010000006.1 GCF_017427025.1 Streptomyces sp. FH025 | reverse complement strand
AGGCGCGGCCGTATGCGGCGGGACATGTGATCTCTCCAGATGAGATGGATCGACTGGGTCGTACCGGCCGCCGGACCCGGCCGGGTGGTGCGGGTCGGGATCGAGATGGGTGTTCGGGGACCGGGCGGTGTCCACGCGTGTCCGGCGGGCGCGCCACGCCCGATCCCCCTGAGATCCCGTCAGCTGGTCGCTGAGGCAGCCGACTTCACGGCAGCGGTGATCCGCTCGCGGGTCTGGTTCAGCGCGAGCTGGTTCTCCTCGATCTGCTTGCGCTGGACCTCGCTCTCGACGTCGAACCAGACCTTGACCAGGCCGGTCCTCTCCTTGCAGTCGAGGTCCGCGGTGGCGACGGCGATCTCCTCCTTGCTCGGGCCGCTGCCGGTCGCCCGGGGCGCCAGCTTGAAGGCGTCCGCCGGCAGGGCGACCTGGTAGCCCTTCTCCGCCATGCACCCGGACCACTGCTGGATGACCTGCTGGACCCGGTCGTCGGCCTTGGCGGTGTCGAAGCTCTCGGCGTCCAGCCGGTCCGGCACGGAGGTGTCGAGCTGCCCACCGACCTTGTCCAGGCTCTCTCCCATGCAGCCGCCACGGGGAACCGCCGTGCCGTTCTGGGTCGTTGACACCTCGGGGGCGTCCGGCTTCGGCTCGGTGCGCCCGGTGAGCATGACGAGTTCCTCGGCCGACATCTTCGGGATGGGCGGCGGGCTCCAGCCCTCGTCCGGGAGGTCGTAGCCGTACCTCTCCACCTGGGACCGGTCGGTGAGCCCGTACCGGCGGGCCATGTTGGTGTTGTCCCAGATGCTCGCCGGGTTCACGGTGCGCTCGGGCGCGTTGTAGGTGAAGCCGAACCGCGCCATGCAGTCGTGCGTCAGCCTGTCCGCGGCCCGTTCGATGGTCCGGTTGTCCTCGTAGGTCTCCATGTAGGCGGAGAGCGGGAGTTTGAGCCCCGCGGCGAGTCCGGTCTGCGGCGTGGTCGGCGGCGGAGAGCCGGTGCCCGCGCCGTGCGCGCCGGGCGCGGGCTTGGACGAGTCCGAGCAGGCGGCGGCCCCCAGCAGGGTGCAGCCTGCGAGCAGGAGCGCCGTGGCGGTCCTGCGGTACTGACGGGAACGCGGGCGGCGCGGGACACCGGTCACTGCATCACTTCCTCGGAGACGTACTCCGCCCGGCCCCGGGCCGGAACGGCCCAGGACCGGGCGGAGTGGGTGGTACTCGGGCCGGTCAGCCCCAGTGCTGGGAGGCGTTGTTGTTCTTCAGCGTCGAGTCCAGGTTCGTCCCGGCGTAGCAGCCCCAGCTCCCCGGGATCAGCTGCGAGTGGCCGCCGTAGTTGGAGTTGTAGTAGATGCGGTAGTTCACCGTGCTCGGGCAGCCCTTCGCGGCGGCAGCGTTGTTCTTCACGGCCACCCCGTTCCCGCTGCCGTTCCCACCCGAGAACACGTAGCGGTAGTCCGTGACCGTCATGCCGCTGTAGATGGTGTCCCCGGCGTAGTCCGGGACGTTGCCGAAGAACTTGGCCGAGGAACTGTAGTTGCCCCCGTCGCCGCCGTTCGAGTTGTAGGAGATGATCAGGACGTTGTCTCCGTTGCTGCAGTCCGAACTCGACTGCCATCCACAGTTGTTGGAGATGGGAACGGCGGCACTGGCCTGACCCGCGAGGACGAGCGGAGCGGCGACGGCGAGCGTCACGACGGCCGCCCGGGCCGCCTTGGCGAACTTGACGGTGGTGCTCATACAGGTGTCTCCCTCTGCGAAACGGAAGGTGCTGAACGAACTGCTGGCCGGGCCGCGTGAAATATGTCAGCAATGAAGATCCGTTAGCAATGGCTTTACCGATTCCCGAATCCCCCCTTACGACCTGATTCAGCCTCAACTGCCGGTCCGGATATGGTCGGTTTGTGGCGCATGTGTCCGGAGTGGACACGGTGGGTTCAGGCCGAACGAATAGTTTCCGGCCGTTCGCGGCCGAATCCCGCCCCGTTCGACCGCATGCGAACAGCCGCTCTCGAAATGGTCTGGACCAAAGAACTCGCCCGAACCGGTACGGCCCGTCGCTCCCCCGTCACTCCGCGCGCAGCGCGTCCACCGTCCGCGCCCGCGCCGCCCGTACGGCGGGCAGCAGGGCACCGAGCAGGGCGAGCACCACGCCGCCGAGCACAAGCAGCACCAGCGCCGGCGTGCCGAAGACGTCCAGCGCGGCGGCCGGGAAGTCCAGTCCGGCACTGTGGCCCATCGCAGGCACCGTCCAGCCGTGCAGCAGCAGCCCCAGCGGCAGGCCGATCGCGCCGCCGGCCGCGCCGGTCAGGAGCACCGAGGCGAGCACCACACCGACGGTCTGCGCCGGGGTCATGCCGAGCGCCTTGGTGACGCCCATGTCCCGGGTGCGCTCGCGGATCTCCAGGACGACGGTGTTGAACACCCCGAGCCCGGCGACCACGACCAGCAGCAGGGTGAGCGTGGCGGTGAGCGAGTTCAGCGCGACGATCGAGTCGGCGGAGTGGCGCGCCGTTCCGGCCTCGGCGGTCATGTGCACCGGACCGAGCGCGGCGCCGAGGGCGGTCGCGTAGGCGGAGGCGTCGGTGCCGGGCTCGAGCTTGACGAACCAGGAGTCGGGCTTCGGGGCCGTCCTTGCCGCGAAGGTGCCGGCGTCGGTGAACAGCTCGTTGGTCTGCACGTGCGGGTCGAAGACCTCGCCGACGATCCGGAGGGTGACCGTCCGGCCGTGGTCGGTGAAGGTCACCTGGTCGCCGAGCTTCACCGAGGCCTCGGTGAGGAAGGTGCTGGGGGCTACGGCCTCGCCCGGGCCCTGGTACCAGCGCCCGGAGACCATCCGGTAGCCGGCCCAGCCGCTGTCCCCGGTGAAGGCGGTCACCGTGGTGCTTCCGGCGACTCCGGCGACGGTGACGTCCTCGACGCCCATGCCGTAGTAGCCGGCGGTGCCCGGCTGGGCGGCCAGGGCGGCGGCGACGGCGGCCGGGTCGGCCGCGACCGGCCTGACGGGTGCCGCCCCGGGCGGGCCGACCGGCCGCTCGGGCTCCACGAGGACGTCCGCGGCGGCGTGGTTCTTCGCCTCCTGCACCCAGGTCATCGTCCCGCCCATGCCGACCGCGAAGACGGTGGCCGCCGTGCCGAAGAGCACGGCCGCGAGCACCCCGGCGGCCCGGGCCGGGCGGGCGAAGGGCTGGGCGAGGCCGAGGCTGAGCGGCCGGGGCAGCGGCAGCCGGGCGGCCAGCGCGGCGGCGCGGGCGGCCAGGGCGTCCCGCCGGGTGCCGCCCGCCGTACGGCCGACGGCCAGGGCGTCCACCGTGCGCAGCCGTCCGGCGCGGGCGGCGGCCGCCCAGGCGACCAGTGCGACGGCGGCCAGGGTGCCGCCCGCGACCGCGACGTCCACCCAGGGGGCGATGCCGGAGGCGTCGGTGCCGTACAGCCGGCCGGCGGTGGCGAGCACCGGGACGGTCAGCAGGTTGCCCGCGACCACCCCGAGCAGGGTGCCGACGGCGGCCGGGATCAGCGCCTGGGCGACGTACGCCCGCACCACCTGGGCGGGGGTGCAGCCGAGTGCCTTGAGCACGCCGATCCGCCGGGTGGCGGTACCGACCGCGCCGGCCACCACGTTGCCCGCCACCAGGACCGACATCGCCATGCCGAGCAGGCCGAAGGCGACCATGAAGGGCAGGAACAGCGCGGTGTTGCGGTCCGAGCCCTGCTTGGCGGTGAGCCAGGACTGGGCGCCGGTGAGCGCCCCGGCGGGCGCGGCGGAGGCCACGGCGGAGCGGTCGGCGTCCATCGCGGCGGCGGTGCCCGCGTTCGCGAAGCGGTAAAACATCTCGTAGCCGGGAGTGGCGCCGGGCGCGGTGAGGGCGGGGACGGCGTCGGGTGTCACCCAGGCGTCGGCGGTACGGCTGACGGACCGGGCGAGGCCGACGACCTTCAGCGTGGGCGTTCCCGGCAGGCCGGGCAGGCGCAGGGTGCCGCCGATCGGCACGCCCGGGTTCCCGTACCTCGTGTCGAGCACCACCTCGTCCGGGCTCGTAGGCCAACTCCCCTGGTCCAGTGTGATGTTGTCGACGCCGGCGGCCGCCGAGGCGCGGCCGGCCACGGTCATCGGCGACATGGTGACCCCAGCCGGGACGGAAGCGCCGGGGCCCGGCTCGGGGTCGACGGTGACGATGCGGAAGGGCCCGGCCGCGGCCGTCACGCCGGGGGCGTGCGCGGTGGCGGCGAGCTGGTCGGCGCCCGCCCGCGCGCCGTCGTACCTCGCGGTGAGGTGCGCGCCGTGCTGGCCGTCGAAGGCCCGGTCGAAGGGGGCCTGGGAGGCGACCAGCAGGGAGCCGCCGAGGACGGAGCAGGTGGTGGCCACCATCGCGGCCAGCCCGATCGCGACCGACTGCGTCCGCCGCCTGCGCACACCGGCCCGTACGACACGGCTCAGCGCGGTCATGCCGCCACCTCCGCCGCCGTGTCCGACTCGACCCGGCCGTCCCGCATCCGGACCGTGCGGGTGGCGCAGTCCTCGGCGAGGCTCAGGTCGTGGGTGACGAGGAGGATGGTCTGACCGTCCTCGTGCAGCTCGCGGAACAGCTCCTTGACGTCCTCGCCGGAGGCCGAGTCCAGTGCGCCGGTCGGCTCGTCGGCCAGCAGCAGGGTCGGCCGGTTCATCAACGCCCGCGCCACGGCGACGCGTTGGCGCTCGCCGCCGGAGAGCCGGCCCGGGTGGGCGCGGGCGTGCCGGTCGATGCCGAGCGCCTCCAGCAGCTCGGCCGCCCGCCTCCGGGCCTCGGCGCGCGGGACGCCGGCCAGCTCGCCGGCCAGCACCACGTTGTCGGCCACGGTGAGGTCGTCCAGTAGGTTGAAGAACTGGAACACCATGCCGATCGTGCCGCGCCGGTAGCGGGCCGAGCCCTTCTCGTTCAGCCGGTCCACCCGCGTCCCGGCCACGGTGACCGTCCCGGAGCTCGGCCGGTCCAGCCCGGCCACCAGGTTCAGCAGGGTGGACTTCCCGCTGCCCGAGGGGCCGAGCACCGCCACCGACTCCCCCTCCCGCACCCTCAGCGTCACCCCGTCCAGGGCCGCCCGCGCGCCCTCGTAGCTTCGGCTCACACCGCTCAGCTCGATCACCGGATCGCCGCTCATGTCCCCGCTCCTCGTCGTGTCCTGCCTGGTGACGAGGACGAAGGTACGGACGGGCGGGGCGTGCCCGCGTCCGCCGACGGCGGCACGTCCGGTACCGCCTCCGGCGGACCCGGCGCGGCGTCATCCTTCCGGTGTAGTCGCCCGGTGTACGGGCCACCGCCTGCCGCCGGGCTGTCCCGAGCGGCGGCCGGGCACCAGAATGTCCCGGTGATCAACCATCCGACGGTGCGGTGGCTGCGCGCGGCGGCCCGCCCGGCCGAGGCGCCGGGCGCGGCTCCCCCGCCCCGGCCGACCAGGCGCGGCCAGGCCTTCGACGCGGCCCTGGCCCTCTTCCTCGCCCTGACCTCCGGCCGCTACGCCACCATCGCGGGCGACCTGCGCGACCCCACCTGGAACGGGCTGTTGCTGCTGGTGCCGCTCGTCCCGCTGCCACTGGTGCTGCGCCGCCGCTACCCGCTGGCGGTGCTGTGGGCGGTGCTGCCGGCCGCGCTGCTGGTCCGGCACCAGTCGCAGGACATCGCGTACTCGGCGGGCGTGGCGGTGATCGTCGCCGCCTACAGCGCGGCCGCGTACGGGCGCCGCCCGAAGGCCGTCCTGCTGAGCCTGCCGGCCGCGACCGCCGCGCTGGTGGTGCTCTTCGACGACGCCAAGCTGCCGCACTTCCCCAACGGGGTGATGGCCGTCCTCGTCCTGGTGCCGGTGCTCACGGTCGCGTACGAGCTGCGGATGTGGCGCCGCCGGGTGGACGAGGGCCGGGAGCGGCTGTCCGCCCTGGAACGCGGGCAACTGGCCGCGCTGCGACTCGCGGTGGAACACGAACGGGCCCGCATCGCCCGGGAGTTGCACGATGTGGTGACGCACAACGTGAGCATGATGACGATCCAGGCCGGGGCCGCCCGCAAGATCCTGGACACCGCCCCGGACAAGGCCCGCGAGGCGATGGCCGCGGTGGAGGCGGGTGGGCGCGCCGCGATGACCGAACTGCGGCACGTGATGGGCCTGTTGACGATCGACGCGGGCCCCGGTGACGACCTCGCCGGGGCCGCCGACCTCAGCCCGCAGCCCGGCCTCGGCCGGCTCGACGCCCTGGTCGAGGGCGTCCGGCAGGCCGGGCTGCCGGTGGAGCTGACCGTGCGCGGCGAGCGCCGGGCCGTCCCGCCCGGGGTCGAACTCGCCGCCTACCGGGTCGTCCAGGAGGCCCTCACCAACACCGTCAAGCACGCGGGCGGCGCCGACGCCACGGTGACCGTCGAGTACACCCCCGACCGCCTGCGGGTGGAGGTCGCCGACACCGGCGGCCGCCCCACCGGCGCCGCCTCCACCGGCAACGGGCGCGGCCTGCTCGGCCTGCGCGAACGCCTCGCCGTCTACGGCGGCACCCTGCACACCGGCCCCCGGCCCCGCGGCGGCTACCGCGTCACGGCCCAGATCCCGCTGGAGAGTTCATGAGCGCGCTGCGCGTGGTGGTCGCCGACGACCAGGCCCTGGTCCGGACCGGGTTCCGGCTGATCCTGGAGTCCGAGGGGATCGAGGTGGTCGCCGAGGCCGAGGACGGCGAGCAGGCCGTCGCCGCCGTCCGCCGCACCGCGCCGGAGGTCGTGCTGATGGACATCCGGATGCCCGGCCTGGACGGGCTGGAGGCCACCCGCCGGATCCTCGCCGACCCGTCGGCGCCGCCGCCCCGCACCGCGAGCTGGCCACGCTCACCCCGCGCGAGCTGGAGGTGATGGCGCTGCTCGCACGGGGCCTGAGCAACGCCGAGCTGGCCGCCCGGCTGCACCTGTCCGAGGCGACGGTGAAGACCCATGTGGCCCGGATCCTGGGCAAGTTGGGACTGCGGGACCGGGCCCAGGTGGTGGTCGCCGCGTACGAGACCGGGCTGGTCAGCGTGGGCTCCGTGCCGGAGGCCGCCCGCTGACGCACGAGCGGGAGCCCGGGGGTCGAGGCCCCTGGGCTCCCGCTCGTGAACGACGAGGATCAGGCGAGGTCGAAGCGGTCCGCGTTCATGACCTTCACCCAGGCCGCGACGAAGTCCTCCACGAACTTCTCCTTGGCGTCGTCGGCCGCGTACACCTCGGCGACGGCGCGCAGTTCGGAGTTCGAGCCGAACACCAGGTCGGCGCGGGTGCCGGTCCACTTGACCCTGCCGGAGGCGTCACGCCCCTCGAAGGTGTGCGCGTCCTCCGAGGTGGACTTCCAACTGGTGTCCAGGTCCAGCAGGTTGACGAAGAAGTCGTTCGTCAGCACGCCCGGCGTCTCGGTGAACACGCCGTGCGCGGACTGCTGGTGGTTGGCGCCCAGCACGCGCAGACCGCCGACCAGCACGGTCATCTCCGGCGCGCTGAGGCCCAGCAGGTTCGCCTTGTCCAGCAGCAGGTACTCGGCCCCCAGCCGGTTGCCCTTGCCGACCCAGTTGCGGAAGCCGTCGGCCCTCGGCTCCAGCGCGGCGAAGGACTCGGTGTCGGTCAGCTCCTGCGGCGCGTCCACCCGGCCGGGCGCGAACGGCACCTCGACGGCGAGGCCCGCCGCCTTGGCCGCCTGCTCGATGCCGACGCCGCCGGCCAGCACCACCAGGTCGGCCAGCGAGACCTGCTTGCCGCCGCCCTGCGCGTTGAACTCCCGCTGCACGCCCTCCAGGGCCCGCAGCACCGTGGCCAGCCGGTCGGGCTCGTTGACCTCCCAGCCGACCTGCGGCTGCAGCCGGATCCGGCCGCCGTTGGCGCCGCCTCGCTTGTCGCTGCTGCGGAAGGAGGAGGCCGCCGCCCAGGCGGTGGAGACCAGCTCGGAGACGGACAGGCCGGTGGCGGTGATCCGCCGCTTGAGGTCGGCGACGTCCGCCGCCTCGACGCCCCGGTACGAGACGGCCGGCAGCGGGTCCTGCCAAAGCAGCTGCTCGCTCGGGACCTCCGGGCCGAGGTAGCGCACGACCGGGCCCATGTCGCGGTGGGTCAGCTTGAACCAGGCGCGGGCGAAGGCGTCCGCGAACTCGGCCGGGTTCTCCATGAAGCGCCGGGAGATCGGCTCGTAGACCGGGTCGAAGCGCAGTGACAGGTCGGTGGTGAGCATGTTCGGGGCGTGCCGCTTGTTCGGGTCGTGCGCGTCCGGGACGGTGCCCTCGCCGCCGCCGTCCTTGGGCTTGTACTGCCAGGCGCCGGCCGGGCTCTTGGTGAGCTCCCACTCGTAACCGAACAGCGTCTCGAAGAAGCTGTTGTCCCAGGTGGTCGGGGTGGCCGTCCAGGTGACCTCGATGCCGCTGGTGATCGCGTCGGCGCCCACGCCGGTGCGGAAGCCGCTCTTCCAGCCGAGGCCCTGCTGCTCCATCGGGGCGGCCTCGGGGTCCGGGCCGACGTTGTCCGCCGGGCCGGCGCCGTGGGTCTTGCCGAAGGTGTGGCCGCCGGCGATCAGCGCGACGGTCTCCTCGTCGTTCATCGCCATCCGGTAGAAGGTCTCGCGGATGTCGCGGGCGGCGGCGAGCGGGTCCGGGTTGCCGTTGGGGCCCTCGGGGTTGACGTAGATCAGGCCCATCTGGACGGCGGCCAGCGGGTTCTCCAGCTCGCGGTCGCCGGTGTAGCGCTCGTCGCCCAGCCAGGTGGTCTCCGGGCCCCAGTAGACGTCCTCGTCCGGCTCCCACTCGTCGACGCGGCCGCCGCCGAAGCCGAAGGTTTCGAAGCCCATGCCCTCCAGGGCGACGTTGCCGGACAGGATGATCAGGTCGGCCCAGGACAGGCTGCGCCCGTACTTCTTCTTCACCGGCCACAGCAGGCGGCGGGCCTTGTCCAGGCTGGCGTTGTCGGGCCAGCTGTTCAGCGGGGCGAAGCGCTGCTGGCCGCCGGAGGCGCCGCCGCGGCCGTCACGGATCCGGTAGGTGCCGGCGCTGTGCCACGCCATCCGGATGATGAACGGACCGTAGTAGCCGAAGTCGGCCGGCCACCAGTCGTGCGAGGTGGAGAGCGCCTCCTGGATGTCCCGCTTGACGGCCGGGAGGTCGAGCGCGCTGAACGCCTTGGCGTAGTCGAAATCCGCTCCGAGCGGGTTGGCCACGGCGGGGTTCTTGGCGAGGATCTTCAGGTTCAGCCGTTCCGGCCACCACTGGCGGTTCCCGCCGCCCTGGGTGGGGTCGAGTGCGCGCCCGTGGTTGACCGGGCAACCTTCCGCCTTCGCCTCTACGCCGGTTGCATCGTGGTTCTCAGACATGGGAATCCTTCCCTACAAGGCGGATCACGGTGTCTTCATCTGCTACCTACGGCACCTACTGCGCCTACTGCTTCCCAGGCTAGCGCCGGGGCCGATCCTACGGTGGACACAATCCAAGTCAAGAAAGACACCAATCCCATATCCGATCGGGAACCGGACGACACCGGATGCGAATTGATAAACTCCGGTCTTCCCATTGACCTGAATAGGTGAACCGTATGAGTGACCTGCTGGAGCGGCTGCGCGGACGCGGCTGGCGTCTCACCTCCCAGCGGCGTGTCGTGGCCGAGGTGCTGGACGGCGAGCACGTGCACCTGACCGCCGACGAGGTGCACGCCCGGGCGGCCGAACGCCTCCCGGAGATCTCCCGGGCGACGGTCTACAACACGCTCGGCGAGCTGGTCACCCTCGGCGAGGTCATCGAGGTGTCCACCGACGGGCGCGCCAAGCGCTACGACCCCAACGCCCACCACCCGCACCAGCACCTGGTGTGCACCGGCTGCGGCGCCATCCGCGACGTCCACCCGGCCGGCGACCCGCTCACCGCGCTCCCGGCCGACCAGCGCTTCGGCTTCGCGGTCTCGGGAGCCGAGGTCACCTACCGCGGACTCTGCCCGACCTGCGCGGGCTGATCTCTCCGGCTCCTCACCCCTCGGGCCTTCCGCGCGGAAACCAGGATGTGTAGTGTCCTGGTTATGCGGATGGGCGAGGGAGTCGAGTGGGGCCTGCACTGCTGCCTCACGCTGGCCTGGCTGGGCGAGGAACACCCCGTACCGACGGCCCGGCTGGCAGCCTGGTTCGACCTCCCCCCGGCCTACCTCACCAAACGCCTACAGGCGCTGGTCAGGGCCGGCATCCTCAGCTCCACCCCCGGCGCCCGGGGCGGCTTCCGACTGGGACGGCCGCCCGAGCAGATCACCCTGATGGACGTGGTCGCCGCCATCGAGGGCCCCGAGGACCTCTTCCGCTGCACCGAGATCCGGCAGCGCACCGAGGGCGCCGCGGCCGCCTCCGACGACTTCCGCCGCCCGTGCGGAGTGACGACGGCCATGCGCCGCGCCGAACTGGCCTGGCGTCGCGAGCTCGCCGCGCAGACCGTCGCCGACCTGATGGCGGCGGCCCCCGCCGGCGCGGCCGAGCGCACCCGGCGACACTACGCGCGGCTGACCGGCTGAACCTCCGATCCACCGCTGTCGGCTTCCTCACGAGGAGAACCTGGATGTCCAGTGTCCTGATTCCCGACGCCCCTCCGAAACCCGCCGCAGGCGGGCTGTCCTCCACCCTCGTCCTCGCGTTGGGCACCTTCGCGGTCGGCACGGACGCCTTCGTGGTGGCCGGCTTCCTGCCGTCCATGGCCGAGGACCTGCACGTCTCCCCGGCGACCGCGGGCCAGTCGATCACCGTCTTCGCCGCCGCGTACGCCGTCCTGTCCCCCGTACTCGCCACCCTGCTGGCCCGACTCCCGCGCCGGACCCTGCTGGTCGCGGCGCTCACCACCCTCGGCCTCGCCAACCTCGGCTCCGCGCTCGCCCCCGACCTGGCCGTCCTGCTGGTCAGCCGGGTGGTGGCGGCCGCGGGCGCGGCGGCGTACACGCCGGGCGCCGGGGCGGTCAGCGCCTCACTCGTCCGGCCCGAACTGCGGGCGCGGGCCCTGGCGGTGGTGATCGGCGGGCTCACCGTCGCGACCGCGCTCGGTGTGCCGCTCGGCAACGCCGCCGGGCACTGGTTCGGGTGGCGCGCCGCGCTGGGCGCCGTCGCGGGCCTCTGCCTGGTGGTCGCCGCCGTCCTGCGCGCGATCATGCCGCGACTGCCGGGGAGCGCCCGGGTGTCGCTGCGCACCCGTCTCGCCGTCCTGCGGCGGCCCTCCGTCCTGGCCGTCCTGCCGCTCACCGTCCTCGGCATGGGGGCGAGTTACACCGCGTACGCCTACAGCGTGCCGGTGCTGGACGCGGTCGGAGTGCCGGAACGGTCCGCGCTGTGGATGCTCTTCCTCTACGGGCTGGGCGCCGTGGCCGGCAACCTGGGCGCGGGCTGGGCGACCGACCGGTGGGGGTCGGTGGCGGTCCTGACCGTCGGCTACACGGCGATGGCGGCCGCCCTCGGCGCGCTCGCCTGGCTGGCGGGCGCCGGCACGGACGTCGCGCCGCTGGTCGGCCTGCTGGTGCTGCTGTGGGGAGCCGCCAGCTGGTGCCAGACGCCGCCGCAGCAGCACCGGCTGATCCAGGTGGCCCCGCAGGAGGCGCCGCTGGTGGTCTCGCTCAACTCCTCGTCCATCTACGTCGGGATCGGGCTCGGCACGGTGCTCGGCGGTGCCGCCCTGGGCGCCGGGGCCTCGGTCGTCTACGGGCTGGGCGCGGGGATCGCGGCGGTGGCGCTGGGCTTCCTGCGGTGGAGCTCGCGGCGCCAGGTCAACCCCGGCGCACGCGCGGGCACTTGAGCCCGTTCCGGAGGTGCCGCGGCCGAAGGCACGGGTCCGCGGGCGAGTGGACTCGCCCGCGGACCCGTGCCTACCGCTTCGCCGGTCTACACCGCTCTACACCGCAGGGACGGCGAGCACCTCGGGCCCCCGCTGCCCGTCCTCCGCGAGGGCGCGGACGCTGGTCCCCGTGGTGCCGAGGAGGATCCCGAGGGCGTTGTCGAGCGGGCCGATCGCGGCCAGGCCGCCGGTGCGCTCGACGAAGGAGGCGGCGGCTTCGGCCTTGGGCCGCATCGACCCCTCGGGAAGGTCCAGTGCGCGCAGCCCCTCAGGGGTGACGGTGAGCAGCGGGCGGGGGCGCGAGGTGCCGAAGCCGGTGAAGACGTGGGTGACGTCGGTGAGGATCAACAGGGCGTCGGCGCCGAGCTGTTCGGCGAGCAGGGCCGCGGTGAGGTCCTTGTCGACGACCGCCTCGACCCCGCGCACCAGCCCCGTGACGGGGTCACGGGTCACCGGCACTCCCCCGCCGCCGGCGGCGATCACCACGGTGCCGGCGGCCAGGAGGGTGCGGACGGCCGGCACCTCGGTGACGGCCACCGGTCGGGGCGAGGCGACCGTGCGGCGCAGGTGGTCGCCGTCCCTGGCGGTGGTCCAGCCGCGCTCGGCCTCCATCAAGTGGGCCTGAGGTTCGGAGAGTTGGCCGCCGATGAACTTGCCCGGCCGCTTGAAGGCCGGGTCGTGCGGGTCGACCTCGGTGTGGGTGACGAGCGCGACCACGGGCCGGTCCGGCAGACGGGCCATGAGTTCGCGGGCGAGCAGGGTGCCGATCATGCCCTGGGTCTGGGCGCCCAGGACGTCCAGCGGGTAGGGCGCGGTGAGGGCCGGATCGGTCTCGCTCTCGACGGCGAGCAGGCCGATCTGCGGGCCGTTGCCGTGGGTGACCACCACCTCGTGCCCGGCCTGGACGAGTTCGGCGAGCGAGCGGGCGGCCTGGTGGACGTGGTGCAACTGGACCTCTGCGTCCGGGTGTTCACCCCGCTGGAGCAGGGCGTTCCCGCCGAGGGCGGCGACGATGCGCATGCTCAGTCCCTCCCCAGGGTGGCGACCAGGACGGCCTTGATGGTGTGCATCCGGTTCTCGGCCTGGTCGAAGACCAGGCTCGCGGGCGACTCGAAGACCTCGTCGGTGACCTCCAGCCCGTCCAGGCCGTGCTCCCGGGCGAGTTCGGCGCCCAGGTCGGTACGCCGGTCGTGCAGGGCGGGCAGACAGTGCAGGAAGGCGGTGTCCGGGTTCCCGGTCGCGGCCATCAGTTCGGCGGTGACCCGGTACGGGAGCAGCAGGTCGATGCGCTCCTTCCAGCGGCCGTGGTCCTCGCCCATGGAGACCCAGACGTCGGTGTAGAGGTAGTCGGCGCCGCGGACCGCCTCTTCGGGCCGCTCGCTCAGCGTGAGCCGGGCGCCCGTCTCCTCGCCGACGCGACGGCACTCGGCCACCAGCTCCGGGTCGGGCCACAGGGCCTTCGGGGCGGCGATCCGGACATCCATGCCCAGCAGACTGCCCATCGCCATGAGGGAGTTGGCGGTGTTGTTGCGGGCGTCGCCGAGGTAGCAGAAGGAGATCCGCTCCAGCGGCTTGCCGCTGTGCTCGCGCATGGTGAAGACGTCGCACAGGCTCTGCGTCGGGTGGCAGGCGTCGGTCAGGCCGTTGAAGACGGGGACGCCGGCGTGGCGGGCGAGTTCGGTGACGGTGTCCTGGCCGAAGCCCCGGTACTCGATGCCGTCGTACATCCGGCCCAGGACCCTGGCCGTGTCGGCGATGGTCTCCTTGTGGCCGATGTGCGAACCGTCCGGGCCGAGGTAGGTGGTGGTGGCGCCCTGGTCGGCGGCGGCGACCTCGAAGGCGCAGCGGGTGCGGGTGGAGTTCTTCTCGAAGATCAGGGCGATCCTGCGGCCGGTCAGCCGCTGCGTCTCGGTGCCCGCCCGCCGGGCGGCCTTCAGTTCGGCGGCGAGGTCGAGGAGGTGGTGGATCTCGGCGGGGGTGAAGTCCTGTTCGCGCAGGTAGTGGCGTCCGCGCAGGTCGATGCTCATGGTCGTTGCTCCTCGGGTGGGTTCAGTTGGCCGGGTCGCGCTGGATGGGGCAGCTCATGCAGCGCGGGCCGCCGCGGCCGCGGCCGAGTTCGGAACCGGTGATGGTGACGATCTCGATGCCCTGCTTGCGCAGGTAGGTGTTGGTGGTGGTGTTGCGCTCGTAGCCGACGACGACGCCGGGGGCGAG
Source organism: Streptomyces sp. FH025 (assembly GCF_017427025.1). Classification (GTDB taxonomy): domain Bacteria; phylum Actinomycetota; class Actinomycetes; order Streptomycetales; family Streptomycetaceae; genus Kitasatospora. Next base: position 22,228 of record NZ_JAFLNG010000006.1, on the reverse strand, counting down.
GGCGAGGAAGTTGCTGCCGTCGTCCCACTGCTCGCGTTCGGCCGCCCGCGCGTCCTGCTCCGCGGAGAGGAAGCGGACCTTGTCCACGTCGAGGGCCTCGGCGAGGGAGACGGCGAGGTCGGTGTCGGCGCGGACGTCGAAGCCCGCGGGCCGGTCGGGAGCGGGGGTGAGGGTCCACGAGCGCAGCTGGTCGGCCAGCCCCGGGTAGATCGCGAAGGCGTCCCGGTCGATCATCGTCAGCACGGTGTCCAGGTGCATGAACGCCCGGCTCTCCGGCAGCCGTACCGCGATCAGCCGGCGGGCGGTTCCGGTGAGGAACAGCTGCTGGGCGAGGGCCTCGACGGCCTGCGGCGTGGTGCGCTCGCCCATGCCGATCATGACCACCCCCGGGGCGATCGTGTGGACGTCACCGCCTTCCAGGCTCATGCCCGGGGTCGGGGTGGTGCCGTCGAGCAGCGGCGGGGCGGTCTCGGCGAACAGCGGGTGGAAGCGGTAGATGGCCGCGGTGTGCAGGGTCTCCCGGCGGCGGGCCGGACGGGCCATCGGGTTGAGGCTGTACCGGGCGCCGATCCAGCAGGAGTTGTCGCGCGGGAAGAGGTGGTTGGGCAGCGGAGGCAGGGCGAAGTCCTGGTCGCCGAGGGTGTGCCAGAGCAGGCTGTGCGGGTTCCTCAGCGGCAGGTCGTCCTTGAGGACGCCGCCGATCAGGTACTCGGCCAGGGTCCGGCCGTCGAGTTCCTCGCACAGCTGCCGGACCGGGTCGACCAGGGCCGGGCCCACCACGGCCGGGGTGGCGACCTGGCCGAGCAGCCAGGAGCGGGCGACGGGTATGTCGAGCGTCTCGGCGAGCAGGTCGGCGTAGTGGTGGACGCGGACGCCGTGGTCGCGCAGCACCTGGGCGAAGGCGTCGTGCTCCTCGCGGGCCCGCTTGGCCCACAGGATGTCGTCGAACAGCAGCTCGTCGACGTTGCGCGGGGTCAGCCGGGAGAGTTCCAGGCCGGGGCGGTGCAGGATCACCTGGTGCAGGCGGCCGGCCTCGGAATCGACACGCAGGGCGGACATCGGGTACTCCTCGTTCTCAGTGGTGGCGCGGGGTCAGGGCCCGGCGCAGGAGGGTCGGCAGCTTGGCCGGGCGGGCGGCCCGGGCGGCGTGGGGCAGGTGAGGGACGGTGGCGGGCGAGCCGTTCGGGGCGGCCGTCTCCTCGGCCTTCCCGAGGGCGGCCGGCTCGGCCTGGGGCCGCTTGAGCCAGATGTAGACGGGGATGCCGAGCAGGACGGTGAACAGGCCGTAGTAGACGGTCTGGTAGCCGCTGCCCTGGATCGACCAGTACGAGAAGGTCAGCGCGAGGACGGTGACGACGACGTCCCGGCCGAACCTGCGGCGGTCCAGCTCCTCCCGGCCGCGGCGCACCAGCCAGTACAGCTGGGCGGCGGCGGAGATCAGGTACGGCAGGACGGCGGTGAGCACGCTCAGCAGCACGATCTCGGTGAAGACCCTGGTGAAGCTGGTGTAGCTGACCACGGTGAGCACCGACGCGAGGACCGTCGCCGAGACGATGCCGAAGGCCGGCACCTCGCCGCGGCCGTGGACCTTGGTGAAGGCGGACGGGAAGAGTCCGTCCTTGGCGGCGGCCATCGGCATCTCGGCGCAGATCAGGGTCCAGCCGTTGAGCGCGCCGATGCCGGAGATGATCGCGGCCAGGGCGACGAGGTTGCCCGCCCAGGTACCGCCCGCGATGTTGTTCATGGCGTCGGTGAACGGCGCGCTGGAGGAGCCCAGTTGACCGTGCGGGACGGTGCCGAACACCGCCAGGGTGCCGAGCAGGTAGATCGCGGCGCAGGCCAGCGTGCCGTAGATGGTGGCGCGCGGGACGTTGCGCTGCGGATCGCGCACCCGGCCCGCGGCCACCGAGGCGGTCTCCAGCCCGATGTAGCTGAACAGGGCGATCGCCCCCGCCGCCGAGATCGCGCCGAGCGCCGAACCGCCGCTCGCGTTGAAGGCGCCGAAGTTGCCGGACTTCATGAACAGCAGGCCGGCGGTGGCCATGAACGCCAGCGGCACGAACTTCAGCACGGTGGTCACCACTTGGAAGGCGCCGATGTTCTTCACCCCGGTCAGGTTGACCAGGGCCGGCAGCCAGAGCCCGGCCAGCGCGATCGTCACGGACGCCCAGGTGTGGTGCCCCTTGTTCACGAACACCTCGACGTAGCCCACCCAGGCCACCGCGATCGCCGCGTTCCCGGCCCAGGCCGTGATCCAGTACGACCAGGCGGTCAGGAACCCGGCGAACTCGCCGAACGCCTCGCGGGCGTAGACGTAGGGGCCACCGCTGCCGGGGGACCGCTCCGTCAGCCGGCCGAACGTCACCGCGAGCGCCAGCGCGCCGACGGTCACCAGCACGAACGCCACCAGGGCGATCGGCCCGTACGGGGCCAGGGCCGACGGCAGGGCGAACACGCCGGTCCCGATGATGCTGCCGACGACCAGCGCGGTCGCGGCGGGCAGCCCGAAGGACCTGCCCTCCCCGGTGCGTGCGTCGCCCGTCCTGTCGGATCGTCTGCCACGATCGAGCACTGACATGGAACGGCTCCTTTGCCGTGCGTCAAAACCTGTTGATCGGCCGATTTCCTCGCCGACCGTCGTGGAAGATCCTCTGCCCGTGGCCGGGCCGGGCCCAGGGGCCGACGGTCCCGCCTTCCGGTCCCGGCCGTCCCGGGTCCCGCTCCCATCGGTCCCGGCCTGACGCCGGGCCGACCGGCCCTCTGACCTCGCCGTTTCCGGCCCGTGCGGCCCGCCCGTCCCACCGGGCCGACGGCTCGGGCCGCCGCGCGGAACGCCGCCGGACGGCCCATCGGGACCACCGGCCTCCGGGCAGGTCCCTTCGGTCCCTGGGGCGGCACGCCGACGCGGCCCGAGACTGAGGGCGTCGCAGAGAAGCCGCACGTCGCCGAGAAGCCACACGTCGCCGAGAAGCCGCAAGGAGAACCCACATGACCCGCGCTCGTCGCCCAGCCCGGTCAGCCACCGCGGGTGGCACGCTGCGACGGAACCTGCGTCGCGCCCTCGGCCGGGACACGAACCCGCTGAGCCGTCCCGTCGACCGCTCCCGCAGCCGGGCCTGGCTCTGGGCCCTTCTCGCCATGGCGCTGGCATCGCTGGCCGGTGCCGGTGCCGCGGCGGCCGACTACACCACGGCCCGTCAGCAGAGCCTCGCGACCGCCGCCCGGTTGCACCGGGTCGAGGCGGTCGTGCACACCCCGGCCCGCAGCGCCGCCGCGCCCGTCACCGGTGCGACGGTGTACGAGGCGGACGCCTCCTGGACCTACCCCGGGGACGAGGACCACACCGGCACCGTCACCGTCACCCGCCGCACCGCCGTCGGCTCCACCGTGAGCACCTGGGTCGACGACAGCGGCCGCCCGGCCGCCGCGCCCCCGTCCGTGACCTACTCGGCCACCAACGCGGTGCTCGTCGGGCTGGCCGCCTTCGGTGGCCTGACCGTGCTCGTCGCCACCGGCCTCAACGCCCGACTGGCCTTCCTGGACCGCCGGGCCGCCGACTCCTGGCGCTACTCCTGGACACTGTTCGAACCTGTCTGGAGCGGCCGGGCCCGGCGGGGCAACCAGACCAACTGACCGGCCGGCACACGAGGACTTCGAAAAAGGGAGCCGCCATGGCGAGCACGGAGCGACCCGACCCCGGCGGCCGGACCGCCGACGACGGCCCGCCGGGGCCCCCGGCCGTCGCGGTCCGGGGCCTGCGGGTGTCCCGCGGAGGCCGGACCGTGCTCCACGGGCTCGACCTGGACGTCGAGCGCGGCTCGGTCACCGGCCTGCTGGGGCCCAGCGGTTGCGGGAAGACCACGCTGCTGCGGGCGGTCGTGGGCGTGCAGAAGGTCGAGGCGGGACGGGTCCAGGTGCTCGGCGCCGACGCGGGAAGCCCGGAGCTGCGCAGCCGGATCGGCTACGTCACCCAGGCCCCGTCCGTGTACGCCGACCTGAGCGTGGCGGAGAACCTGCGGTACTACGCCGACGTCCTGGGCGCCCCGCGCGACGACCCGTCACGCACCCTGGAGCAGGTCGGGTTGCGGGGCAGGGAGAGGGACCTGGTCGGGCGGCTCTCCGGCGGCCAGCGCGCCCGGGTCTCACTGGCGGCGGCCCTGCTGGGAACGCCCGAGCTGCTGGTGCTGGACGAGCCGACGGTCGGCCTCGACCCGGTGCTGCGTCAGGACCTGTGGCACCTGTTCCACCGCCTCGCGGCCGGAGGGACCACCCTGCTGGTCTCCAGCCACGTCATGGACGAGGCCGAGCGGTGCACCCGGCTGCTGCTGATGCGCGACGGCCGGCTGCTCGCCGACGACACCCCGGCCGGACTCCTGACGGCGACGGGTGCGCCGGACGTCGAGCAGGCGTTCCTCCGGCTCGTGACCGGCTCCGCCTCCCCGGCCGGGGACAGCACGGCCCACGAGGCCCCACTCTCCGGAAAGGCACCACGGTGAATCCGCGCCGAACCCTCGCCACCGCCCGTCGCGTCCTGCTCCAACTGCGCCACGACCCGCGCACGGTGGCCCTGATGCTGGGGGTCCCCTGCCTGCTGATCACCCTGCTCAAGTACGTCTACGACGGCCGGCCGGAGGTCTTCGACCGGATCGGGGCCCCGGTGCTCGGTGTCTTCCCGCTGCTGGTGATGTTCGTGGTCACCGCCGTCGCCACGCTCCGCGAACGGACCGGCGGCACCCTGGAGCGGCTCCTCACCATGCCCCTGGGAAAACTGGACCTGCTGGTCGGCTACGCCCTCGCCTTCGGCCTGGTGGCCCTCGTGCAGGGCCTGCTCGCCTTCGGTCTGACGGTCGGCCTGCTCGGTCTCACGGTGGCGGGCCCGACCTGGATGCTGCTCGCCATGGCCGTCGCCGACGGACTGCTGGGCATGGCGCTGGGCCTGTTCGTCTCGGCCTTCGCCACCACCGAGTTCCAGGCCGTGCAGTTCCTGCCCGCCTTCCTGCTGCCACAGCTCCTGCTGTGCGGGCTGTTCACCCCCCGCGCGGAGATGTCCGGCTGGCTCCACGCCCTCTCGGACGCCCTTCCGCTGTCCTACGCCGTCGATGCGATGAACGCCATCACCACCCGATCCGGCCTCACCGGCGGGACGGTCGCGGACCTGCTGCTCGTCCTCGGCTGCGCCGCCGCGGCGCTGGCGCTGGGCGCCGCCACCCTGCGACGCCGCACGGCCTGAGGCGGCCCGCACAGCCCGGAGCCCGGCGCCCATGACTCGGGGCGCCGGGCTCCGGCCGGTGTGGGCCGCCTCAGCGGACCGGGTGCGGGACGGCGGTGTCGTCCGTGCGGTGGCCGAGGTGGCAGGTGACGTCGACGACGCCGTCCACGCTCCGGCAGAGCCGTTCCACCACCGTCACCAGGGCGCGGCGCTCGACCGTACCGGTCACGGTGACCCGGCCGTCCCGCACCTGGACGTCGACGCCGTCCGGGTCCAGCCCCAGGGTGCGGTCGAGGACGTCCTGGCGGATCTCCTCGCGGATGGCCCGGTCGTGCCGCAGGAAGACCCGGAGCAGGTCGCTGCGGCTGACGATGCCGATCAGCCGTCCGGCCTCGTCGACGACGGGCAGGCGCTTGAGGCCTCGGGCCCGCATCAGGCGGGCGGCCTCCACCACGGTCCACTCGGGCCGGGCGCAGACGGCCGGGCTGGTCATCAGGCCCTCGGCGGTGGTCGCCCGGCTGCGGGCGTGGTCGCGCGGCGGCAGGGCCGGGGTGAGCAGCAGGCCCGTGGGGTCCTCCTGGGCGGCCTCGTTGGGCAGCAGGTCGGCCTCGGAGACCAGGCCGACGGGCCGGTCGTCGCGGTCCAGGACGGGGACGGAGGTGATGTCGTGCTCGGCGAGGAGCCGGGCAATCTCCTTGAACCCGGTGTCGGGCCGCACGTGGACGACGGCGTGGGTCATCAGCTCCCCCACGATCCGGTGCTTCATGGCCGGTCATCTCCTTCCGGTGGGTTCGGCGGGGCGGTCACTTGACGGGGCGCGGGTCCTCGTGGTGGCGGACGACGACGACCGGGCAGGGCGCGTGCTGGACGCAGTGCTGGCTGACCGACCCCAGCAGGACGCCGGCGAAGCCGCCGTGCCCCCGGCTGCCGACGACCAGCAGTTCGGCGTCCCGCGCCGCGGTCAGCAGGGAGACCGCGGCGAGGCCCTCCACCACGTGGGGGTGGATCTCGACGGGGTTCTCGGCATCGGCCACCTCGGCGATCGCGTTGTCGAGGACCTTGCGGGCGATGTCGGAGAAGTCCTCCTCGGGCACGATCGGCACGGTCCAGCCGACGGCCACCTGGTACTGCCAGGCGGAGACCGCCTCGACCACGGCGCCGCGCACACGGGCCTCGTCGACGGCCCAGCGCAGTGCGTCGACCGAGGACGGCGATCCGTCCACACCGACCACGATCCTGCGCGGCGCCCCACTCTGCTCGGTCATGGTGTTCCTCCCTCTCTCGCTGTTGCCTCAAGCCTCCTCCCACCGGGGTCCGCCGACGAAGGGCCGGAGGGGAACCTGCCGGCGGGACCTTCAGCCCCGATCCGCCCTGGCCCGCCCGGGCCCCTCGGGTCACCCCGGGGACGGTTTCTGACGTACCGTCAGGCAGAACCGATGCCCGGTCCCGGACGGACCGGGACCGTTGCGCCGCCACAGGTGACCAATGGCCCACAGACCCGGTCGGCGACCGCGAGCACGCTGACATCGCATCCCGTTTCGGGGGATCCGTTCCCGATCGGCAGAGCGCCGCGAAAGCCGGCCGGCTGCGCACGCACACCGGCTTCGGCGCGGCAGAGTTGAGGAGTTGGACGATGGCAAAGGCGTACCTGGTCGGCGGCGGCATCGCCGCACTGTCCGCGGCGGCGTTCCTGATCCGTGACGGCGGCTTCGCCGGCGGCGACATCCACGTGTTCGAGGCGCAGGAGGAGCTCGGCGGCAGCCTCGACGCGGGCGGCACACCGGAGGCCGGCTACACGATGCGCGGTGGGCGGATGTTCGAGGCGCAGTTCCGCTGCACCTACGACCTGCTGTCGGGCATCCCGTCCCTGGACGACCCGTCGAAGTCGGCGACCCAGGACATCCACGACTCCTACGAGGAGTCCCCGTGGGACGACGCGGCCCGCCTGGTGCGCGCGGGCGGCGTGATCGTGGACGGGCACACCATGGGCTTCTCCGAGCGGCACCGCCTGGAACTGGTCACGTGCCTGGCCACACCGGAGCGGCTGCTGGACGGAAAGCGGATCACCGACTGCTTCGAGGAGGGCTTCTTCCGTACGGACTTCTGGTACATGTGGTGCACCACCTTCGCGTTCGAGCCCTGGCACAGCGCGATCGAGTTCCGGCGCTACCTCAAGCGCTTCGTGCACCTGTTCCCGGAGTTCGAGACCATGTCCGGGATCCAGCGCACCCGGTACAACCAGTACGACTCGATCGTCCGCCCGCTGACGGCATGGCTGCGGGAGCACGGCGTACGGTTCCACACCGGCCGCCGCGTCGCGGACCTCTCCTTCCGGCCGGGGCCCGCCACGACGGTCGAGCGCATCCTCTTCGCGGGCGCCCACGCGGACGTGCCGGTCGACCCCGAGGACCTGGTGTTCGTCACCAACGGCTCGATGACCGCCGACTCCGTCCTCGGTTCCCACACCGCCGCGCCCGAGCGCCCGCGCACCGACCTCAGTCCCGACTCCTTCCTGCTGTGGCACCGGATCGCCCGCGGACGCCAGGACTTCGGCCACCCGGACGTCTTCGACCGCAGCGTCGAGGACTCCACCTGGGAGTCCTTCACCGTCACCGCCAAGGACCCGGCGTTCCTCGACTGGATGGAGGCGTTCACCGGTCGCACCACCGGCCGGGGCGGCCTGCTCACCCTCACCGACTCCCCCTGGCTGCTCACCGTCGTGGTCAACCGCCAGCCGGTCTACCAGCACCAGCCCGACGGCGTCTCGGTCTGGTGGGGCTACGGCCTCTTCCCCGATGCGGTCGGGACGTACGTCCGCAAGCCCATGCGCGAGTGCACCGGCGCGGAGATCCTCCAGGAGGTGCTCCAGCACCTGGCCGTCGATGCCGCCACCGCGGAGCGCGTCGCCGGGACGTCCACCGTCATCCCGTGCCTGATGCCGTACATCACCAGCCAGTTCCTGGTCCGCAGCCACGGAGACCGGCCGCAGGTCGTGCCGAAGGGCTCCACCAACCTCGCGTTCATCGGCCAGTACGCCGAAGTGCCCGACGACGTGGTCTTCACCGTCGAGTACTCCGTGCGCACCGCCTGGACCGCCGTGGCACGGCTCCTCGGCCTCGACGAGCAGCCCCCGGCCGTCCACAAGGGCCACCACGACGCACACGTCCTGGCCCAGGCCCTGCACACCATGCACCGCAAGTGACCTCCGGAGGGCCGGGCCCACGGCCCGGCCCTCCCCGAACCGCGCTGGCCGGCCGCGACGATGGTGTCGCGGCCGGCCAGTGCGCGTCGTGCGGGCCTGTTGAGGCGGGTACGGTCAGACGGCGTACAGGCCGTGAGCGGTGAAGACCGCCCGGGCCGCGGCCGTCTGGTCGGCGGTCGGCGTGGGGGTGTCGGCGAGCGTGAAGTCGAGGCCGAGCGCGCGCCACTTGGCGGCGCCGAGCTTGTGGAAGGGCAGCACGTCGACGCGGGTGACGTTGCCGAGGGAGGCGGTGAAGGCGGCGACGCCCTCGACGTTCTCGGTGGCGTCGGTCAGGTGGGGAACGAGGACGAACCGCACCCAGACCTCCTTCCCGAGGTCGGCCAGGCGGCGGGCGAAGTCCAGGGTGGGGGCGAGCTTCCGGCCGGTCACGTGCCGGTAGAGCGAGTGGTCCCAGGACTTGATGTCGAGCAGGACGAGGTCGGTGTCGGCGAGCAGCGCGTCGGTGGCGCGGGCGCCGAGGAAGCCGGAGGTGTCCAGTGCGGTGTGCAGGCCGAGTTCGTGCTTGAAGCGGTGGAGCAGTTCGCCGCTGAGGACGGGCTGGAGGAGCGGCTCGCCGCCGCTGATGGTGGCGCCTCCGCCGGAGGCGTGGATGAACTCGGTGTACTTGGCGGCCTCCTGGACGATCTCGTCGGCCGAGGCGCGGCGGCCGTCGCGCATGTTCCGGGTGTCGGGGTTGTGGCAGTACAGGCAGCGCAGCGGGCAGCCGGCCAGGAAGGCGACGAAGCGGGTGCCGGGGCCGTCGACGCCGGTGGACAGGTCCCAGGAGTGCAGCATGCCCGTCACCGCGCGCCGGGTGGCGGCGCCGGCCAGGGTGACGGCGGGTACGGCTCGTTCGGCCGGTTCTGGGGGTACGGCGGGTTCGGCCATGGTGGCGGTTCTCCTTGCACGGGAGCGCGGTGCCGACGCCCGTGGTCGGGGAGGCGTCGGCACCGCGTGCGGGTGGTGGGTGCTGCTACAGCGCGTCGTGGAAGGTGCGGCCGATCACGTCGAGCTGCTGCTCGCGGGTGAGGCGGACGAAGTTGACCGCGTAGCCGCTGACGCGGATGGTCAGCTGGGGGTACTTCTCCGGGTGGTCCATGGCGTCCAGGAGGGTGTCCCGGTCGAGGACGTTGACGTTCATGTGGAAGCCGCGGCAGGTGGTGTAGCCGTCCAGGATGCCGACCAGGTTGGCGGCCCGCTCCTCGTCCGTGCGGCCGAGCGCGTCGGGCGTGACGGTGTTGGTGAGCGAGATGCCGTCCTCGGCGTGGTCGTAGGGGAGCTTGGCGACCGACAGGGCACTGGCGACGAAACCGTGGCGGTCGCGTCCGTTCATCGGGTTGGCGCCGGGGGAGAACGGCTCGCCGGCCCGGCGGCCGTCGGGGGTGTTGCCGGTCTTCTTGCCGTAGACGACGTTGGAGGTGATGGTCAGCACGGACTGGGTGTGCTCGGCGCCCCGGTAGGTGGGGTGCTTGCGCACCTTCTCCATGAACTCCTCGACCAGCCGGACGGCGATCCCGTCGGCCCGGTCGTCGTTGTTGCCGTACGCCGGATACTCGCCGTCGACCAGGTAGTCGACCACCAGTCCGGTCTCGTCCCGCACGGGTCGGACCTTCGCGTACCTGATCGCCGAGAGCGAGTCGGCGGCCACGGCGAGGCCGGCGATGCCGCAGGCCATCGTGCGGCGGACGTCCCGGTCGTGCAGGGCCATCTCCAGCCGCTCGTAGGCGTACTTGTCGTGCATGTAGTGGATGACGTTCAGCGCGTGCACGTACGCCTCGGCGAGCCACTCCATCTGCTCGTCGAAGCGGGCGAGCACCTCGTCGTAGTCGAGCACGTCGCCGGTGACCGGCGCGGTGGCCGCGCCGACCTGGGCGCCGGAGATCTCGTCGCGTCCGCCGTTGATCGCGTAGAGCAGGGTCTTGGCGAGGTTGACCCGGGCGCCGAAGAGCTGCATCTGCCGGCCGACCGGCATCGCGGAGACGCAGCAGGCGATGGCGGTGTCGTCGCCGAAGTGCGGGCGCATCAGCTCGTCCGACTCGTACTGGATGCTGGAGGTGTCGATGGACACCTTGGCGCAGAACTCCTTGAACCCGCCGGGCAGTTGCGGCGACCAGAAGACGGTCAGGTTCGGCTCGGGTGCCGGGCCGAGGTTGTAGAGGGTCTGGAGGTAGCGGAAGGACGTGCGGGTGACCAGGGTGCGGCCGTCCTCGCCGATGCCGCCGATCGACTCGGTGACCCAGGTCGGGTCCCCGGAGAACAGCTCGTCGTACTCGGGGGTGCGCAGGAAGCGGACGATCCGCAGCTTGATGACGAAGTCGTCGATCAGCTCCTGTGCCTGACGCTCGGTCAGCACACCCTCGGCGAGGTCTCGTTGGAGGTAGACGTCGAGGAAGGTCGAGGTGCGGCCGAGCGACATCGCGGCGCCGTTCTGCTCCTTGACCGCCGCCAGGTAGGCGAAGTACAGCCACTGGATCGCCTCCCGGCCGGTGCGGGCCGGGCCGGAGAGGTCGTAGCCGTAGTTCGCGGCCATCTGCTTGAGCTCGCCCAGGGCCCGGATCTGCTCGGCGAGTTCCTCGCGCTCGCGGATGACCTCCTCCAGCCGCGCCGGGTCGGCGGGCGCGGCGTTCAGCTCGGCCTTCTCGGCCCGCTTGACCTCGATCAGACGGTCCACGCCGTAGAGCGCGACGCGGCGGTAGTCGCCGATGATCCGCCCCCGGCCGTAGGCGTCGGGCAGGCCCGTGATGATGCCGGCCTTGCGGGCGGCGAGGATCTCGGGGGTGTAGGCGTCGAACACGCCGTCGTTGTGGGTCTTGCGGTACCGGGTGAAGACCTTCTCCAGCTCGGGCGGGACGGGGTAGCCGTAGGTCCTCAGCGCGCCCGCGACCATCCGCCAGCCGCCGTTGGGCATGATCGCGCGCTTGAGCGGGGCGTCGGTCTGGAGGCCGACGATCAGCTCCCGCTCGCGGTCGATGTATCCGGGCGCGTGGGCGGTGATGCCGGCGGGGATGTCGTACGCGACGTCGTACACCCCCTTGGCGCGCTCCTCGGGGAAGCGGTCGGTGATCTGCCGCCACACCGCCAGGGTCCGCTCGGTCGGGCCGGCGAGGAAGGCGGCGTCGCCCTGGTACGGGGTGTAGTTGTGCTGGATGAAGTCGCGGACGTCGATCGCGTCGCGCCAGAGGCCGCCCTTGAAGCCGTGCCAGGCGTCCGCTTGCCGCTCGTGCTTCGAGTCGTGCTGCGAGTCGTGCTGCGAGGTGGTCATCTCGGTGTCCTCTCTCAGGCCTGGTCGCCGTAGTAGGCCTGGCGCATCAGCTGCTGCATGTCGTCGAGCATCGGCATGCGGGGGTTGGCGGGGGCGCACTGGTCCTCGTAGGCGTTCATCGCCTGCTGGGGCAGGGCCGCGAGGAAGGCCTCCTCGTCCACCCCGGCCGCCTTGAAGGAGCGCGGGATGCCGACCCGGTCGCGCAGTTCCTCGACCGCCGCCGCCAGGGACTCGACGCCCTGTTCGGGGGTCGCGGCGAGCAGGCCGAGCATCCGGGCGATGGCCTGGTAGCGCTCGGGCGCCGTGTAGTGCTGGTACTTGGGCCAGCCGGTGACCTTGGCCGGGGCGGAGCCGTTCCAGCGGATCACGTGCGGCAGCAGGAGCGCGTTGGTGCGGCCGTGAGCGACGTGGAAGGTGCCGCCCAGGGTGTGCGCCATGGCGTGCACCGCGCCGAGGAAGGCCGAGCCGAAGGCCATCCCGGCGATCGTCCCCGCGTTGTGCATCTTCTCCCGCGCCATCGGGTCGTTCGGCCCGTCGGTGACGGCCCGCTCCAGGTTCTCGAAGATCAGCCGGATGCCCTGGAGGGCGAGGCCGTCGGTGAAGTCGTTGGCGTAGACGGACACGTAGGTCTCGATGCAGTGGGTGAGGGCGTCGAAGCCGGTGTCGGCGGTGACGTGACTCGGCAGGCCGGCGGTGAGCGCCGGGTCGACGATGGCCACGCTCGGGGTGAACGCGTAGTCCGCGAGCGGGTACTTCTGGCCCGTGGCCGTGTCCGTGATGACCGCGAAGGGGGTGACCTCGGCGCCCGTGCCCGAGGTGGTGGGGATGCACACCAGCTTGGCCTTCTCGCCGAGGTCGGGGAAGGTGAAGGCGCGCTTGCGGATGTCGAAGAACTTCTCCTTCAGGTCCGCGAACTCGACCTCCGGGTGCTCGTACATCAGCCACATCACCTTGGCCGCGTCCATCGGCGAGCCGCCGCCCAGCGCGATGATCGTGTCCGGCTCGAACTCCCGCATCAGCGCCGCGCCCTTGCGCACGGTGTCGATGCTCGGGTTCGGCTCGACGAAGTCGACGACCCGCACCTCTACCGGCTCGCGGCGGCGGTCGAGCACGCCCCGGATCCGCTCCAGGTGGCCGATCTCCACCATCGTCCGGTCGGTGACGACGACGATCCGGTGCGCGTTCGGCATGCTCGCCAGGTACTTGACCGAGTTGCGCTCGAAGTAGATCTTCGGCGGGACCTTGAACCACTGCATGTTGGTGTTGCGCCGCCCGATCCGCTTGATGTTGACGAGGTTCAGCGCCGAGACGTTCCCGGACACCGAGTTGTGCCCGTAGCTGCCGCAGCCCAGGGTCAGCGAGGGCGTGAAGGCGTTGTAGACGTCACCGATGCCTCCCTGCGAGCTGGGCGCGTTCCAGATGATCCGGCAGGCCTTCACCGCGTGCCCGAACTCCTCGACGAACGCCGCGTCCTCGGTGTGCACCGCCGCCGAGTGCCCGAGCCCGTTGAACTCCACCATCGCGGCGGCCAGTTCGACACCGGCGCGGCGGGAGTCGGCGGTCAGGACCGCCAGGACGGGGCAGAGCTTCTCCCGGGTCAGCGGCTCCTCGGGCCCGACCCGCTCGCAGTCGGCCAGGATCACCGAGGTGTCACCGGGCACCTCGAAGCCGGCCGCCTGCGCGATCTGCGCCGCCGAGCGGCCCACCACCTCGGCGTTCAGCCGGTCCCCGGCGCAGTCGGTGCCGTCACCGGCCCCGAACAGGTACCGCTCCAGCAGCGCCTTCTCCCGCGCGCTCGCGTGGTGCGCCTTCAGCTTGCGGAACTCGGCGAGCGCGGCGTCGCGGATCCCGGCGTCCAGGATCACGGCCTGCTCGGAGGCGCAGATCATGCCGTTGTCGAAGGACTTCGACAGGACGACGTCGTTGACCGCCCGCTTCAGGTCCGCGGTGCGCTCGATGTACGCCGGAACGTTGCCGGCGCCGACGCCCAGGGCCGGCTTGCCGCAGGAGTAGGCGGCCCGGACCATCGCGTTGCCGCCGGTGGCGAGGATCGTCGCGACGTCGGGGTGGTTCATCAGCGCGCCGGTGGCCGCCATCGACGGCTCCTCGATCCACTGGATGCAGTGCGCCGGGGCCCCGGCCGCCACCGCCGCGTCCCGGACGATCCGGGCCGCCTCGGCGGAGCAGCGCTGGGCCGAGGGGTGGAAGGCGAAGACGATCGGGTTGCGGGTCTTGAGCGCCAGCAGGCACTTGAAGATCGTGGTCGAGGTCGGGTTGGTCACCGGGGTGATGCCCGCGACCACGCCGACCGGCTCGGCGATCTCCACGATGCCGTCGATCTCGTCCCGGTGCACGACCCCGACCGTCTTCGTCCGGGCCATCACGTGGGTGACGTTCTCGCAGGCGAAGACGTTCTTCACCGCCTTGTCCTCGAAGACCCCGCGCCCGGTCTCCTCCACCGCCAGCACCGCCAGTGCGGTGTGCCGCTCCAGGGCGGCCAGCGAGGCCTTCTTGACGATGTGGTCGACCTGCTCCTGGGTGAAGTCGGCGTACTCCCGAAGGGCCGTCAGCGCGTCGGAGACGAGTGTGGCGACGGCCGCTGGGGCATCGCCCGGAGCAGGGGGCTCCTCGATCTGCGGGCGGCGGGTCATGGCTGGACCACCTTTCGGTTACCTCGTCGAAGGATCGGGCGCCGGCGATGTCCGCTCTGGCTTCCCACTGACAGCCTCCCCCGCCAACCCGGCTCGGGGACCCGGCCGTTGGGGCACATCCGCGGGCCGAAGGTCCCTTAATCGCGCCTTATCCGCGCGCGGCCCGGCAGCCGGTCCGCCCGCGGACGTGCCGATGGCCGTGGCGCGGACCGTCAGCGGTCCGTGCCACGGCCATCGGCGGCTCGGTCGGTCTCACGCGGCCGGTCTCAGCTGTGCGGCACCACCGCGACCGGGCTGTGCGCGTGGTGCAGCACGGCGTGGGCCACGGTGCCGAGCCAGGGCGCGGCCGCCCGGTTGTGCGGCCTCCGGCGTCCCACCACGACCAGCGAGGCCGTCCGGGAAGCCTCCACCAGTGCCCGTGCGGCCGGCCAGGCGGTCACCTCGGCCGAGACCCGCACGTCGGGGAACTTCTCCCGCCACGGCCTCAGCGCGTCCTGGAGGCGGACCAGCTCCGCCTCCGTCAGGGAGTCCCTGATCTCCCGCTGGTCCACCGGGGCCTCCGTCACGTACGGCCCGGTGGGCAGGGTCCGGCTGTTCATCACCCGCAGTGCCGCGCCGCGTCCGGACGCCTGCTCGAAGGCGAAGGCGAGCATCTCGTCGCAGGGGCCGTCGCCGTCCACTCCCACCACGACGTCGCCGGGCGCGCCGCCCTCACCGTCCGCCCCGGCCCGGACCAGGACCACCGGGCAGGCGGCGTGCGCCGCCGCCCGCAGCCCGACCGAGCCGACCAGCAGCCCGGTGAACCCGCCGAGCCCGCGCGAGCCGAGCACCAGCAGACCATCCCGCTCGCCGGCGGCGATCAGCTGGTGGGCCGGATTGCCGGGCACCTGCTCGCAGGAGATCTCCAGACCCGGCAGCACGGCCCCGAGGCGGTCGCGAAGCGCACGGACCGCCTCCGGCAACGGCTCGACGGGGCTCCCGGACTCCTCCACCCCTCCCCCGACGTGAACCATCCGCAGCGCCCGGCCGCCGCGGTGGGCCTGAGCGGCCGCCCACTCGGCCGCGGCCTCGCTCTGCGCGGATCCGTCGACCCCCACCACCACGGAATGAGACATGATCACGATCTCCTTCGCTCAGTGGCCGCGACACGATGCGCGCGGCCTTGCCTCCGGAAGACAGGTTCGCGGCCGACGACCGGCGGGCCACAGGGGCCAGGCAGCCCTGAACCCGGTCCCGAAGGTCCCGGCGTCCCGGGGAGGAAAGGACCTGCGGCCCCAGGGAACGGGGACTGCACGACCCTGCCCGGCACCGTCCGGGTGCCGGAGGCTGGGCATCGCCCGCTGAGCGGTGCGGGCGAATCCGATGAGACGGGGACGAGAAGTGATCGACAGCGGACGCAGCACGAAGGCGTACCTGGTGGGCGGCGGGGTGGCCGCCCTGGCGGCGGCGGCCTTCCTGATCCGGGACGGGGAGGTCCCCGGGGAGAACATCCACGTCCTGGAGCAGCTGCCCCTCGCGGGCGGCTCGCTCGACGGGCGCGGCACGCCGGAGCAGGCCTACGTGACCCGGGGCGGGCGGATGCTGGAGGACGAGGCCTACACCTGCCTGTGGAACCTCCTGGAGACGATCCCCACCCTGGACGACGAGAGCGTCTCCGTCCGCCAGGAGATCACCGACTTCAACCGGCAGTGGCCGACCGACGCCAAGGCCCGCCTGATCGACGGCGCCCACCGCGTCCTGGACGCCTCCGACCTCGGCCTCGACACCCGCGACCGGCTGGAACTGGCCCGGCTGCTGGTGCTGCCCGAGTCGGCGATCGGCCCGCGCCGGATCGACGAGTTCTTCTCCGAGCACTTCTTCGCCACGAACTTCTGGGCGATGTGGCGGACCACCTTCGCCTTCCAGAACTGGCACAGCGCCATCGAGCTCAAGCGCTACTTCCTGCGCTTCCTCCAGGAGTTCCCCCGCATCCACACCCTCGCGGGCGTGCGCCGTACCCGCCTCAACCAGTACGACTCCATCGTCCGGCCGCTCATCCGGTGGCTGCTGGAACGAGGCGTCCGGTTCGAGCACGGCGTCACCGTCACCGATGTCGACTTCACCGAGCGGGACGGAATCCGCCGCGCCCGCACGATCCACCTGCGGCGCGCCGGCGGCGAGCCGGAGACCATCGAACTCGACGACCTGGACCTGGCGTTCATCACGCTCGGTTCGATGACCGCCGACGCGGCCTACGGCGGTGACGACACGGCGCCGGAGCTGGTCCGGGACAAGCGGGACGGCAACTGGACGCTCTGGGAGACGCTCTCCCGCAAGGCTCCGGACTTCGGCCGGCCCGCCGTCTTCAACGGCAACATCGCCGAAGCCGCCTGGGAGTCCTTCACGTTGACGATGCGCAGCCCCGTCCTGCTGAAGCGGATCGAGGAGTTCAGCGGCAACGCGCCCGGCACCGGTGCGCTGATGACGTTCAAGGACTCGCCCTGGCTGATGTCGATCGTCGTCCCCCGCCCGCCGCACTTCGACGGCCAGCCCGAGGACGTGTTCACCCTGTGGGGGTACGGGCTGTTCATGGAGCCTGCGGGCGAGTACACCGGCAAGGCGATGGCCGAGTGCACCGGACAGGAGATCCTCACCGAACTCCTCGGCCAGCTCGGCTTCGACGACATCGCCGACGAGGTCCGCGCCACGACCACCGTCACCACCGTGATGATGCCGTACATCACCAGCCAGTTCGCCCGCCGCTCGACGCACGACCGCCCCCGGGTGATCCCGCACGGCGCACGGAACTTCGCCTTCCTCGGCCAGTACGTGGAGATCCCCGAGGACGTCGTGTTCACCGTCGAGTACTCGGTGCGCGGCGCCATGCACGCGGTGTACCAGCTGCTCGGCCTCGACCTGCCCGTCCCGCCGGTCCACCACGCCCTGGCCGACCCGGCCACCGTCCTCTCGGCGCTGCGGACCGCGTTCGCCTGACCGCTCCGATGCTCCGACCGCACGCCACCTGACTCCGAACCCGACTCCGAGCCTGACTCCGACCGAGGAGAACCACGATGACCAGCCACGTCCTGACCGGAACCGACGGATCGGCGCGGAGCGAGGCCGCCGCGCTCTGGGCCGCCGAGGAGGCGGTACGCCGAGGCGTCGGCCTGCGCATCCTGCACGCCTGGCCCTGGTTGAGCGCCGACTACGCCGAGGGATCCGTGGCCGGTGACCTCCGCCCGGCGGCGCTGGCCGCGCTGGCCGGCACCGCCGAGCGGATCCGCCACGCCCACCCCGGGCTGTCCGTCGAAACCGCCGTGGTCGGCAACGACCCCGTCGACGCGCTGGTCGCCGAGGCCGAAGGCGCGGAGCTGCTCGTCCTCGGCTCCCGCGGGCTCGGCGGCTTCGCCGGGCTGCTGGTCGGGTCGGTCGGCCTCGCGGTGGCGGCGCGCGTCGCCACCCCGCTGGTCATGGTCCGGGCCGACGCGAACGACACCCCGCAGGCCGACGCGCCGGACCGCCGTGACGTCGTCGTCGGGGTGGACGCCCGCCACCCCGCCGACGCCGTCCTCGACTTCGCGTTCGCCGAGGCGGCCCGGCGGCGGGTGCGGCTGCGGGCCGTACACGGCTGGGACGTGATACCCGCCTGGTCGGCCGCCGGCTGGGTGCCGCCCCAGGTGGACGCCACCACCCAGGAGGCCTCCGAGCAGGCCGCCCTGGACGAAGCGCTCGCCCAGGCCCGCGCCGCGCACCCGGACGTCGAGGTGGTCGCCACGACCCGGCTCGGCGGGGCGGCCAACGCCGTCGTGACCGCCGCGGCGGACGCCTGCCTCGTGGTCGTCGGCCGGCGGGACCCCCGGCACCACCCCCTGGGCCGATGGCTCGGCCCCGTCGCCCATGCCGCGCTCCACCACGCCGCAGCACCGGTCGCGGTCGTCCCGCACGGGTGAGCAATGGGGACGTCCGGCCCTGGTGCGCGCGCCCGCGCGCACGGCAGAATTCCGGATGTCTCGTCCGCCTCATTCCCGTGGCGGCCCCAGGAACACGGAGAACCGATGGTGGACAACGCAGCGGCCCGGGCGGACGCCCCGGTCAAGGTGTTCCTCCTCGACGACCACGAGGTCGTCCGCCGGGGCGTGCACGACCTGCTGGACGCCGAGCCCGACCTGACGGTGGTCGGCGAGGCGGCCACCGTCGAACAGGCACTGACCCGCGTGCCGGCACTGCGCCCGGACGTCGCCGTCCTGGACATGCGGCTGCCGGACGGCGACGGCGTGACCGTCTGCCGCGAACTCCGCGACCGCATGCCCGAGCTGGCCTGCCTCATCCTCACGTCCTTCGACGACGAGGACGCCCTCCTGGACGCGATCATGGCCGGTGCCGCCGGGTACGTCCTCAAGCAGATCAGCGGCACCGACCTCGTCTCCGCCGTCCGCACCGTCGCGTCCGGCCAGTCCATGCTCGACCCCGGCGCCACCACCCGCCTGATGGCCCGCCTGCGCGGCGACGCCGCCCCGCAGACCGACGGCCTCCCCCAGCTGACCCCGCGCGAGCAGGAGATCCTCGCCCTCGTCGGCGAGGGCCTCACCAACCGGCAGATCGGCCAGCGGCTCTACCTCGCCGAGAAGACCGTCAAGAACCACATCTCGCGGCTCCTCGCCAAGCTCGGCGTCGAACGCCGTGTCCAGGCCGCCCTCATCGCCAGCGAGACGCTCGCCGCCCACGGCCACCCGTCCGGCCGACGCGTCGGCTGACCCCGGCGGCACCGGACACGGACCTCCGGCCGCCGGGCAAGGACCAACGGCCTCTGCACCGGCGACCGCGGCAGGACGAGCATCGTGTCATGACACCTGATTTCGCGCCGTTGGAGGAACGGCACTGCCGACGCCTCCTGGCGAAGACGTCGATCGGGCGCGTCGTCTACACGGTCGGCGCGCTGCCCGCCGTCCTGCCGGTCCGGTACCGGCTGGACGGCGACGGCAACGTGCTCCTGCGCACCACCGCCGGCTCCGAGTTCCTCCGGGCCGTGGCGGGCGCTCTCGTCGCCTTCCAGGCCGACGAGGTCAGCGCGGCGGACGGCGGCGGGTGGAGCGTCACCGTCCTCGGTACGGCCGAGGCGACGCGGGACCGCTCCGCAGCGGACGCCACGCAGCCCCACGCCCGGGCCCACGCCCAAGCCCTCGCCCAGGACACGGACCGGGTCACCATCCGCATCCGCCCCGAGTGGGTGACCGGCCACCTCCTGAAGGCCGTGCCGCCGCTGCCTGCCTGATCCGCCGTTCCCGGCACCGCGGGGAGCCTGACCGCGGGGAAGCAGACCTCGGGGAAGCGGACCTCGGGGAAGCGGTCAGAGCGCCAAGGGCGCCGCCCAGAGAAGTCGGGTCCCGCCGTCCGGCGGGCTCGACAGCTCCAGCTCGCCGCCGAGGCCCTCCGCCCGCTCCGCCATGTTCCGCAGTCCGCTGCGCCGCCCCTGCTCGGGGATGCCGACGCCGTCGTCCTGCACGACCAGCACGACCTGCGTGGCCGTCGCCCGCAGCGAGACCTCCACCCGGCGGGCCCGGGCGTGCCGCGCCGCGTTGCTCAGCGCCTCCGCCAGCACCGCCACCACGTGGTCGGCGGCCTCGGCCGGCACGTCGGTGTCCAGCAGGCCTTCCATGCTCAGCCGCGGCGCGAAGCCCAGCGTGGGCTGCGCCTGCTCGACCACGCGGACCACCCGTGCGCGCAGGCCGTGCCCGGTGGCGTCCTCCCGGGCCCGGAGTCCGAAGATCGTCGACCGAATGATCTTGATGGTCTCGTCCAGGTCGCCGACCGCGCGCAGCACCCGGTCCGACGCTCCGGAGTGCTCGATGAGTCGGGCGGCACTCTGCAGGGTCATGCCCGTGGCGAACAGCCGCTGGATGGCGAGGTCGTGCAGGTCGCGGGCGATCCGGTCGCGGTCCTCCAGCATCGCCAGCTGCTCGGCGTCACGGCGCCGTTCCGCCAGCTCCAGTGCCAGGGCCGCCTGGTCGGCGAAGCC
Organism: Streptomyces sp. FH025; assembly: GCF_017427025.1. Classification (GTDB taxonomy): domain Bacteria; phylum Actinomycetota; class Actinomycetes; order Streptomycetales; family Streptomycetaceae; genus Kitasatospora. Next base: position 1,870 of record NZ_JAFLNG010000006.1, on the reverse strand, counting down.
CAGCAGGGGCCCGATCTCCTGCCCGCTGAACGGCTGCTCGCCACCGCGCCGGGCCAGCAGCAGCACGCCTTCGACCAGGCCGCCCGCCCGCCCCAGGGGCACCGCCACCGCGGCACCCAGGTCGTCGAAGAGACGCGGGCCGCCGGACAGCCGCGGATCGCCCGCGAGGTCCAGGGTGGTCACCGGCTCCCGCTGGGCGACGGCCTCCCCCGACAGCGTGCCCTCCGCCGGGACCACGAGGCCCAGCCGCTCCGCGGTGTCTCCGCCGAGGGCCAGTTCCACCCGCAGCGATCCCGTCCCGGCCACCGGCACGGAGACGTCGGCCAGGTCGGCGCCCGTGATGTCCCGGGCCCGCTGCGCGATCAGCTCCAGCACCTCCGAGCGGGAGCCCCCGGACAGCAGGGCCCTGGTGATCTCCGCGCTCGCGCTCAACCAGCGCTGCTGACGCTGCGCCTCCTCGTACAGCCGGGCGTTGTCGATCGCCACCCCGGCCGCCACGGCCAGCGTCGAGATCACCGACTCGTCGTCGGCGTCGAACTCCTCCCCGCCCCGCTTGTCGGTCAGGTAGAGGTTCCCGAACACCTCCTCGCGCACCCGCACCGGCACACCGAGGAAGGTCCGCATCACCGGGTGGTGCATCGGGCAGCCCACGGACGACGGGTGCTCGGAGAGGTCCTCCAGCCGCAGCGCCTCCGGGCGGTGGATCAGCTCACCGAGCAGGCCCCGCCCGGTCGGGTACGGACCGATCCGGGCGATCTCCTCCTCCGACAGGCCCACCGTGAGGAACTGCGAGAGGGACTCCCCGTCCGGCCCGATCACCCCGAGCGCCGCGTAGCGGGCGTCCACCAGGACGGCGGCGGCCTCCACGATCCGCCGCAGCACCTGCGTCAGGTCGAGCTCCCGGCCGACCGACAGCACCGCCTCCAACAGGCTGTGCACCCGGTCCCGGGTGCCCCTGGCCGCGTCGATCCGTGCCTGGAGCTCCTCCAGCAGCTCGTCCAGCCGCAGCTGCGGGATCCGCGACCGCACCTCGTTACCGCCCACGCGAGCCTCCTCGTCCCAGTTATCAGCCGGTCGATTCTGGCAGATGCCCACGACCGGACGGCGACGGCCCGAAGAACACCCCCGACCACGAGGATCGCCACGAACCCGCAGCTCACACCCCATGCCCTCGAACCACCCACCGCCGGATCCCACGACGATCACAGGGGCCGGACGGGGCCGCGCTCCCGCCGGATCGGCCGGTGCGCGTCCGCCCGGTCGAGGGTCACGTCGATCGACGCCGGGCAAGGGTCCCGAGGGCGTCGAGCGCCCCCACACCCTTGCCGCACACGCCGCCCCGACCACGGCGCACGAGATGACGGGCGAGTGGGTTGCGGCCCCCGTCTGCCCACAGAGTCGACTCAGCGGCTCGCCGCCCAGGAGAGCAGGAGCCGTAGGGCGTCGTCCGACGGGGTGTCCGGGTCCGGGGTGTAGGTGATGAGGGCCTGGTCGGGGTCGTCGGCGGGGCGGAGGGTGTCGTAGGCGAGGTCGAGGAGGCCGACGACGGGGTGGCGGAAGAGCTTGTGGCCGGAGGTCTTGTCGGCGACGGGGTGGTCGGCCCACATCCGGCGGAACTCCTCACTGACGAGGCAGAGTTGGCCGACCAGGGTGGCGAGGTGGGGGTCGTCGGGGCGGCGGCCGGCCTCGAGGTGGAGGAAGGCGACGTTCTCGCGGGCGCAGGCGGTCCAGTCGGCGTAGAGCTCGCGGGAGGTCGGGTCGAGGAAGGTGATCCGGGCGATGTTGCGGTCCTCCTCCGGCAGGGCCCCGTAGTCGCCGAACAGCGCGACGGCGGCGCGGTTCCAGGCCAGGACGTCCATCCGGTGGCCCA
>NZ_JAFLNG010000599.1 GCF_017427025.1 Streptomyces sp. FH025 | reverse complement strand
CAGCCCACCGAGGAGTAGGCGATGATGCCGCGGCGGAGGCCGTCGACGGCCTTGCGGGCGGTCTTGCGGAGTTCGGCGTCCTCGCCGGCCGCGTCCTGGATCTGGCCGAGCACGTCGATCAGTTGCTTGGTCCAGCGGACGAAGTCGCCGGCCGGCATCTCGGCGTCGCGCAGCACCTGGTCCAGGTTGTGGCCGAGCGCCCAGCGGTAGGCGGCCCAGGCGAAGCCGAAGTCGGGCTCGCGCTGGCCGACGCCCTCGGCGGTGTTGATGCGGTGCTGTTCCTCCAGGGCGTCCAGGTGGCCCCAGATCCGGACCATCCGGCCGAGCGCCTCCTTGGCCGCGCCCTCCGGCACCCGGGGGGCTCCGGCGTCGTCGGACTGGCGGGCCTCGTACACCAACGCCGAGGCGCAGGCGGCGAGTTCAGCGGCGGCGAGGCCCTTCCAGACGCCCTCGCGGATGCACTCGGAGGCGAGCAGGTCGAGTTCGCCGTAGAGCCGGCCGAGCCGCTTGCCGTCCTCGGTGACGGTGTCCCCGCTCAGGTAGCCGAGGTCGGTGAGCAGCGCGCAGACCCGGTCGAAGGTGCGGGCGATGGTGTGGGTGCGCGAGCGCATCCGGCGTTCCAGCAGTTCGGTGTCGCGGTGCAGCCGGTGGTAGCGCTCGGCCCAGCGGGCGTGGTCCTCCCGGTCGGAGCAGCCGTGGCAGGGGTGCTGGCGCAGTTCGGTGCGCAGCCGGGTGATCTCCGGGTCGTCGGCGGCGGCCGCGCGGCCGCGCCGGAACCGCTCGGGCTCCAGGTGGCCGGCCTTGGTGCGCAGCGCCGAGGCGAGGTCGCGCCGGGACTGCGGGCTGCGCGGGTTGAAGGACTTGGGGATGCGGACGCGCTCGATCGCGGCGACCGGGTGCGGGAAGTCGATCATCGCGAGCCGCTTGACCTGCCGCTCGGCGGTGAGCACCACCGGGCGCGGGCCGTCCTGGAAGTCGGGGTGGCGCGTGCCGCCCCGGCCGGAGCGGTTGACCGGCGGCAGGCCCGGGTCGAGGACCAGGGCGAGGCCGGCGAACTTGCCGGTGGGGACGTGGATGACGTCCCCCGGCTTGAGCTGCTCGATGGACTCGATGGCGGCGGCACGGCGCTGGCTGGTGCCCTCGCGGGCCAGCTCGTTCTCGCGGTCCTTGAGCCTGCGGCGCAGCTCCATGTACTCGTCGAAGTCGCCGAGGTGGCAGGTCATCGACTCGCGGTAGCCGTCCAGCCCCTCCTCGTTGCGCTGCACCTGGCGGGCGATGCCGACCACCGAGCGGTCCGCCTGGAACTGGGCGAAGGACGTCTCCAGCAGCTCGCGCGAGCGGTGCCGGCCGAACTGGCCGACCAGGTTGACGGCCATGTTGTACGAGGGCCGGAACGAGGACTTCAGCGGGTAGGTGCGGGTGCCGGCCAGACCGGCCAGTGCCTCCGGGTCGAGGCCGCGCTGCCAGAGCACCACGGCGTGGCCCTCGACGTCGATGCCGCGCCGCCCGGCCCGGCCGGTGAGCTGGGTGTACTCGCCGGGGGTGATGTCGGCGTGGGTCTCGCCGTTCCACTTGACCAGCTTCTCCATGACCACCGAGCGGGCGGGCATGTTGATGCCGAGCGCCAGGGTCTCGGTCGCGAAGACGGCCTTGACCAGGCCCTTCACGAAGAGCTCCTCGACCACTTCCTTGAACCGGGGCAGCATCCCCGCGTGGTGGGCGGCGATGCCGCGCTCCAGCCCGTCCAGCCACTCGAAGTAGCCGAGGACGTGCAGGTCCTCGTCGGGGATGTCGGCGCAGCGCTCCTCGACGACGGCCCGGACCTGGGCGCGCTCGGAGTCCTTGTTGAGCCGCAGGCCGGAGCTGAGGCACTGCTGGACGGCGGCCTCGCAGCCGGCCCGGCTGAAGATGAAGGTGATCGCGGGCAGCAGGCCCTCGGCGTCGAGCCGGTCGATGACGTCCACCCGGCCCGGGGTCCAGACCCGGCCGGGACGGCCGTTGGGCATCGAGCGGCCCCGGCCGCGGCCGAAGCGGTCGCGCGGGTTGCGGTCCAGTTCGGAGCGGGCGAGCCGGACCAGTTCGGGGTTGACGGCCTTGCCCGGGTTCTTCAGGCTGTTCTTCGGGCGGCCGTCCCGGTCCGGGTTGGCGAACAGGTCGTACATCCGGTTGCCGGCCATCACGTGCTGCCACAGCGGGACCGGGCGGGTCTCGGAGACGATCACCTTGGTGCCGCCGCGGACGGTGTCCAGCCAGTCGCCGAACTCCTCGGCGTTGGAGACGGTCGCGGAGAGCGAGACGAGGGTGACCGACTCGGGGAGGTGGATGATGACCTCCTCCCAGACGGCGCCACGGAAGCGGTCGGCGAGGTAGTGCACCTCGTCCATCACGACGTAGCCGAGGCCGTCGAGGGTGCTGGAGCCCGCGTAGAGCATGTTGCGCAGCACCTCGGTGGTCATGACCACCACGGGGGCGTCGCCGTTGACGCTGTTGTCGCCGGTGAGCAGGCCGACCTTGGCGGCGCCGTAGCGCTTGACCAGGTCGCCGTACTTCTGGTTGGACAGCGCCTTGATCGGCGTGGTGTAGAAGCACTTGCGGCCCGCTTGGAGGGCCAGGTGCACGGCGAACTCGCCGACGATGGTCTTCCCGGAGCCGGTGGGGGCGGCGACCAGGACGCCCGAGCCGGCCTCCAGCGCCTCGCAGGCCTCCAGCTGGAAGTCGTCCAGCGGGAAGTCGTACAGCGCCTGGAAGCCGTGCAGGGCGGTGGCCTGCTCCTTGGCCCGGCGACGGCTGGCCGCGTACGCCTCGGCGGGGCTGAGCTCCTGGTCGGCCTGGGCGTCCTGGGGCTCTGGATCGGGGGTGTTCATCGCCGTCCGGGTGTGGTTGGTGTGATCTCGCATCTCAGCGAGAGGTTACCCGGGAGGACTGACATCGATAGCACCGTTTTTCCGCCCCGCTTTCCGCAGCGCGGGGTCGCCACGGGGTCAGTTCTCTCTCAGATCCATAGTGACAAATGTCTTCAAGTGATCGCGGGCAGCCCGGTGAGGATCCGCCGGGCGCCCGCCGACCGGAACCTGCTGCTCACCGAGGGGCGGGGGCCGGGGACTAGTTCTTCAGCAGCTCCGCGAGCCCGTCCGCGAGCCGCTCGTACTCCTCGGCCCGGTTGTACAGCTGGGCGCTGATCCGCAGCACCCCGCCGCCGGACCACGGGCGGACGGCGATCCGGGCGCCGAGCCGCCGCCACACCTCGGCCATCAGCGGCCGTACGTCCTGCTCCTCCTCGCCCCAGCCCGCCGGCAGCCGGACGGCGCGCATCCACACCCCGGGCGTCGCGGGCAGCGGCCGCAGGCCCGCCCGCTCGACCAGCGCCCGCGCGCCGTACGCGGCGAGCGCGCCGTTGTGCGCGGCCACCGCCTCGGGGCCGAGTTCGCGCAGCAGCTCGAAGCCGGCCGGGGCGGCCAGCCAGCCGGTGTAGTCGCAGGTGCCGCGCCACTCGACGTTCCACGGGAAGCCCTTGTCGTGCTCCCAGGAGAAGGTCAGCGGGCGCACCCGCTCCGTCCACTCGGGCCGGACGGCGAGCACCCCGGTGCCGCGCGGGGCGAAGGCCCACTTGTGCAGGTTGCCGAACCAGAAGTCGGCGTTCGGGTCGGCGGGGTCGGGCAGCATGCCGGGCGCGTGGGCGCCGTCCACGACGGTGGTCACTCCGCGCTCGCGCAGGTCGGCGAGCAGCTGCGGGCCGGCCACCAGCCGGGCGGTGGGCGAGGTGATCTGGTCGAGGACGGCGACGGTGGTGCGCTCGTCGACGGCGGCGAGCACGGCCTCCCGGACGGCCCGCTCGTCCGGGGCGTCCAGGGGCACCTCGACCACGACCACCTCGGCGCCGGTCTCGGCGGCCCGCCGGACGGCGGCCCGGGTGACCACGCCGTAGCCGTGGTCGGTGACCAGGATCCGGTCGCCCGGCGCGAACGGGATGCTGTCCAGGGCGATCGCGACCGCCTCGGTGACGTTGGAGACCAGGGCGAGCCTGCCCGGGTCGGTGTCCAGCTCGGCGGCGATCCGGGTGCGGGCCGCGCCGATCCGGGCCGGCAGGTCGCCGAAGAAGCCGTCCGGGTCCAGCTCGTGCCCGGCGCGCAGCCGCTCCTGCACCCGCTGCACCGGGAGGGGCACCGCCCCGTACGAGCCGTGGTTCAGGTGGGCGGCGTCCGTCGACACCGCGAACAGGCCCTCGGCGGCGGGCAGCGGGGCCGGGGGCTCGACGGTCGACAGGTCCTCGATCACGGTGGTTCCTCCCCTGTCATGATGCGTGGCGCCATGATGCGCGCCCCATGGCGACACTTCATGGTGTGTGACATTTCACATGGCAGACTACTGGTCGGAGTACGCACCGCGCGACCACCATCGGGCCGTGACCATCACCGACGCCTTCCTTGCCCTCAGCGCCCGTACCGGCCGGTTCACCTTCGGCGCCCCGCGTGCGTACACCCTCGCCGAGGACGGTACCCGGCTGCTGCTGCTCCGCTCGACCGGTCCCGAGGACCCGGTCGACCGCCTGTACCTGCTCGACACCGCCACCGGCGAGGAGTGGCTGGTCGCCGATCCGGCCGCCCTCGCCCCCGGCCGCAGCGGCGATCGCGACGACCTGCCCACCGTCGAGCGGAGGTTGCGCGAGCGCACCCGGCTGGTCGCAGCCGGGATCGGCGGCTACGCGGCCACCGCGGACCTCTCCACCGCTGTCTTCACCCTGGACGGCCGGCTGTTCCGCACCGACACCGCCACCGGCACCAGCACCGAACTCCCCACCACCGGGCCGGCGTTCGACCCCCGACCGGACGCCACCGGCGAGCGCGTCGCCTACGTCGCGAACGACGCGCTGT
>NZ_JAFLNG010000598.1 GCF_017427025.1 Streptomyces sp. FH025 | reverse complement strand
GCCGGGGGCGGGACTTCGTGGTTGGCCACCGGGGAGCCGTGCAGGGTGACCACGCCGATCGCCGCGGCGGCGGCCAGGCCGAGCAGCGGCACGGTGACGGCGTACACCGGGCGTAGTCGGCGGATCCGGCTCTTCGGGGGTGCGGCCGGGCGCAGGTCGTGGGCGGTGATCAGGGAGGTGCGGGCGGTCATCGCCTCGCGCAGCAGCCGTTCCGTCGCTGTCTCGGCCGGCCCGTCACCGTCTCCGCTCTTCCCGCGGGGGTGCTTGTCGGTCATCGAACCTTCTCCAGGTGCTTTTCCAAGGCGTCCAGGGCCCGGCTTGCGGTGGACTTCACGGCACCCCGGGACAGTCCCAGGGTCTCGGCTATCTGCGCCTCCGACAGGTCGGACCAGTAGCGCAGCACCAGCACCTCACGCTGGCGGGTGGTCAACTCCTGCATCGCGACCAGCACCCGCCGGTGCTCGTCGTTGAGCACGGCGTGGTCCTCGGCGGACGGTGCGTCGGCCTCGTGCGGCGGCACGTACTCGCGGGCGGTCTTGCGGCGGCGCAGCATCGAGCGGGCGCCGTTGACCACCGAGGTCCGCAGGTAGCCGAGCGCGTTGTCGAGGTCATCCAGCTCCTCTCCGTGGCGCTGGTAGAGCTGGGTGAAGGCCTCCTGCACGACGTCCTCGGCCAGGTCCTGGTGGTCGACCAGGAGCACGGCCATCCGCACCAGGCCCAGCCGGTGGGCGTGGTACAGGTCGGTCAGGGTGGGCCGGTCCTCCGCCGGCTTGCGGCCGCCCCGCAGCAGCCGGAAGCCGGAACGGCGCTGTGCCGCCTGCTGGTCGGTGGTGAACTCGGAGGCCGGCTCACCGGCCTCCTGCGCGCCGAACAGCGCGACGACCACTCCACGCACGGAGAAGCCGCGCCCCCGCCTCGGCGCGACGATCGGCCCGATGGCCATGGACATGTGCGGTTCTGCTTTCCCCCAGGACGGTGTCGGTGTTCGCCGGACCGTCAGGTCACCTGATCAAGATCGCGATCGGGGAGATGCTCCCAGCCGCCCTCGGCCCGGTTTCCTCCGCCCCCGTACTGATGGACGTGTGGCGGGAGTGGAGGTTGCAGGGGGATTCGAAGAAAGTTCCGAACCGGCCTGGACGGCTACACTCACCGGGATTCCGCCACCCGTGAGCAGGGGGTTCGCATGGCCGAGCAGTCCGTGATGGCCGGGCAGGACGTCGAGGGCCCGGTCGGTGCCGATGCCGGAGCAGACGCCACCGGACCGGGATCACGGCCGGTGACCGTCGTCATCGGGCGGCGCCCGGAGCCCGTGCACGATGTCGCGGTGTACGCCTTCGAGGGCATGGCGCCGTTCGAACTCGGGGTGGTGGTGGAGGTGTTCGGGCTGGCCCGGCCCGAGCTGACCGGACTGCTGGCCACTCCCTGGTACGGGCTGAAGGTGTGCGCCGACCGACCCGGCACGGAGCTGGACGCGGTGGGCGGCTTCGCGCTGACCGCCCGGCACGGGCTGGACGACCTGGCGGCGGCCGACACCGTGGTCGTCCCCGGGGTGCGCAACCCCTTCGGCGGCGTCTCCCCCGGCCTGGTCGAGGCGCTGCGGACGGCGCACGAGCGCGGCGCCAGGATCGTGTCGATCTGCTCGGGCGCCTTCGCGCTGGCCGCCGCCGGGCTGCTGGACGGCAAGGAGGCGACCACCCACTGGCGGTACGCCGAACTGCTCCAGCGGCGCCACCCGACGGTGCGGGTCAACCCGGACGTGCTGTACGTCGACAACGGCGACGTGCTCACCAGCGCGGGCAGCGCGGCCGGGATCGACCTGTGCCTGCACCTGGTCCGCCGGGACCACGGCGCCAAGGTGGCCAACAGCGTGGCCCGCCGCTTCGTGGTGGCACCGCACCGGGACGGCGGGCAGGCGCAGTTCATCGAGGCGGCGGTGCGCCCGGTCGAGGAGGAGGACGACGGGATCGCCCGCAGCATGCGGTGGGCGCTGGACAACCTGTCCGCGCCGCTGACCGTCACGGTGCTGGCCCGCGCGGCCCGGATGTCGGACCGGTCGTACCTGCGGCACTTCACGGCCCGCAACGGCACCAGCCCGATGCGCTGGGTCGTCACCCAGCGCATCGCGGCCAGCCTGCCGTTGCTGGAGTCCCCGGAGGGGTCGGTGGAGGAGATCGCCGTGGCGGTCGGCTTCGAGAGCTCGGCGACCTTCCGCCACCACTTCGGTCGGGTGATGCGCACCTCCCCGACCGCCTACCGGCGCTCCTTCGGGCGCGGGGTGGCGTGAACGACGGCTACTTCGCCTCGCGCCGCTCGGCGTTGGCGAGGATGGCGTCGTGCAGCCACTGCGCCAGGCCCGGGGCCATCTCCTCGTAGGTGGTGGTCCAGCGCGGGTCCGAGACGTACAGCCCGGCCAGGCCGCGGTGGATGGTGAAGGTGCAGTCGTAGAAGTTCCGGCAGATGTGCTGCCGGTGCTCCTCGGCGAGGTCCGTCGCGACGGTGCCGTCGGCGGGCTCGCCGGCGGTGACCGCCGCGGCCAGGCGGGTGTTGAGCTCGGTCATCTCGGCCTGGATGCGCTGCCAGTCGGCCTTGTCGTAGCCGCCGGTGCGGCGCTGGGACTCGGTCCAGGCCTCGGTGTGGCCCCAGCGCTGCTCGGCTTCCTGCTCCCACTCCTCGCGGTAGCCCTCGCCGAAGATCTCGAACTTCTCCTCCGGGGTCAGCTGAATGCCCATCCTGCGTGCCTCCATGGCGTGTTCGACGGCTGCGGCGAGTTCCTGGAGGTGACTGATCCGGTCGGTGAGCAGTCGGTGCTGCCGCCGGAGGTGCTCGCTCGGGCTGACCGAGTCGTCGTCCAGGATCGCCGCGATCTCCTCCAGGGGGAATCCGAGCTCGCGGTAGAACAGGATCTGCTGCAGCCGGTCGAGGTCGGCGTCCACGTACCGGCGGTACCCGGCCCGGGTGCGGCCGGCCGGGGACAGCAGGCCGATCTCGTCGTAGTGGTGCAGGGTGCGGACGGTCACCTTGGCGATCTTCGCCACGGCGCCGACCGAGTGTCCCTCACTGGTCATCGGGGTTCCTCCCTGGTGCTGACCACCACCCTCCGCTCTCACGTCGCGTGAGGGTCAAGCCGTTCCCGGGGAGGCCGTCAGGCGTCGGCGGCGACCAGGTCCCGCTCGCGCCGGCGGCCGGAGCGGCGGCGTCCGTCGCCCCCGCCCCCGCCCCGGGCCGAGGGCCGCGGCCGGCGGGTCCGCTGGGTGGGCCAGAGCAGCACGTAGGCGGCGGAGACCACCACGAAGGCGAGCCGGACGAAGCCGCGGGCCGAGTCGGACGGGAGGAACAGCGTGCCGCCGTACAGCGCGGCCAGCGCGATCCAGCTCCACCACGGGACCAGCCGCTTCTGCCCGACCGCGTCCCAGAGCAGGGTGCCGAGCAGGATCGAGGCGGAGTAGTACGTGTAGACGCTCGGGTCGAGCAGGATCCGGGCGTCCGCGCCGAGCAGCACCACGGCGGGCCAGCGGCCGCGCCAGACGGCGACGCAGCCGAGGCCGATGCCGAGCGCGAACTGGGCCGGGCGGTCCCACCAGGGGGTGGACGGGTCGGTCACCCCGAACCAGCGCAGCGCGGAGGCGGGCTGGTTGGGGATGGTGAACTTGGCGGCCGCCATGGTGTCCAGGTTGCCCAGGTAGAACGGCAGCCAGGCGATCGCCACCAGGGCGCAGAACCAGAGCACGGTGCGCAGCCAGGCGGGCCGGGGCAGGGCCAGGATCAGCGGGGCGAAGGCGATCGCCCAGGGTTTGGAGTCCACCGCCAGCGCCAGGAAGATCGCGACCTGGACGGGCTTGCCGCGGGCCAGGGCGTGGGCGGCGAGGGTGGTGAAGAACAGCGCCAGGACGTCGTCCAGGTGCGCGAAGCGGACCGAGACCTCGACCCACATCGGGATGAACGCCAGCCCGGCTATCAGCAGCCGCTGCTGGAGTCGGCGGTGGTTGGTGCCGGTGCCGAGGTAGTACAGGGCGGCGGTGCGGCCGACCAGGACCAGCATCACCAGGCCGAGCCCGGCGCTCACCGCCTCGGCGAGCAGTTCGCCGATGTGCGGCGGGAACGGCGCGGTGAGCCCGGCGGCGGCCAGGCTGACCGGGCCGATCTGAAGCTCGGGGTGATGGGCGTAGAGCGAGAGGCCGCCGTCGGGCTGACCGCTGAAGAGCAGCTCCTCACCCTGGCGCAGGTAGTGCCAGGAGAAGCCGCCGCTGGGCTCGACCAGGAAGAACCAGAGCACCGTCCAGGCGGCCAGCAGGACGTGGTGCCTGCGTAGCGGCAGACCCGCGATCCGCCCGGTCGTGGCTTCGTAGTCGGTGGTGGCTCGTGCCGTGCGTACTCCCACCCGTACCTCTCCCCGCCGGTTCCGCCCCCCTCCGGCCGGACATCCTATGTGACCGAGAAGTACCGCCCGTGCCACCCGGATGTCCGTACGAGCGGACGTCCGGGCGGCGCGGGGGTCTATGGCCCGAGGGTCAGCTCTGCTGGCCCGACTTGCGGCGACGCAGCAGCACGAGGGTGCCGGCACCGGCCGCCAGCACGGCGGCTCCGGTGGCCGCGATCGCGGTGGTGTGATCACCGCCACCGGTCGTGGCGAGGGCCTTGTCCGCGTTGTCCGCGGCGGTCCTGGCCTTGGTGACGCCACCCGGGGTGATCTTCGGCGGGGTGACGGTCGGGGGCTGCACCGGGAAGTCGATCGGCTGCTGGGCGTCGGTGCTGCCGGACGGCGCCGGGGTCACGGGCGCGCCGGACTCGGACGGCGCCTGCGACTGCGACGCCGACGGCGAGGCGGTGCCCGTCGCCGGGGTGGTCGGCTCGCCGGTGGGCTCGGTGGTGGGCGCGG
>NZ_JAFLNG010000597.1 GCF_017427025.1 Streptomyces sp. FH025 | reverse complement strand
CCGGTGGCGCGCGCCGACGCCGACGGGGCGGCCGGCGAAAGGGTGGGTCCGCGGCGCCGGCGCCGGCCGATCCCGGCCCCGGCGGCCCCGGGCGCTCCGAGGGGCCGGGGCCGGATGCGAGCGGGGCCGGGCCGGGCGCCCTGCTCGCGGCGCCCGGGTGCGGCCCGGCCCACGCGGCGAGGCCCGCTCGGGGCGTGCGGCTCGGCCGGGCGGCGGCCTGTGCGTCGGCCGCCATCCGGCCCGGCACCGGGCTTCATCGGTGCCGCGGCACCCGGCAGGCGGTGAGAGGAGCCCGCCGTGCGCATTGACCGACCCACCGCGCCCGCCGCCCGACAGGCCGCTACGCCTCGCCGTGCGCCATCTTGATCAGCCGGTCCAGCACCTTGCCGCCGCTCACCCGCAGGCCGTCGTGCTCCCACTCGTTGGTGATCCAGGTCCGCAGGCCGCGCACCGCGCGGGCGGTCGCCAGCGAGTCGGCGGTGTCCACGTACATGTCGTCGTGGTACACCGCCGCCACGACCGGCACGGTGTTGGCGGCCAGCCGCGCCGGGTCGTACAGGTCGGGCCAGTCGGTGCGGGCGGCGAGCAGGTCCGCGGTCTCCTTCAGCGGGCGCAGCGCCGGGTCGGTGTCGAACATCCAGGGGTAGATCATCTCCCCGGTGAACAGCACCGGGGCGTCGGACTCCAGCGCGGCCCGGGCGTCGAACTGCGGGAACTCCTTGCGGATCCGCTCGGCCGACCAGGCGGTGCCGCGCTGCTCCACCGACCGCTGACCGTAGATCGACTCGTGCAGCACGGCGTACAGCGGGCCCTCGGCGAAGGAGAGCCGGGCCTGGACGCCGGCCAGGAAGGTGTCGGAGAGCTCGGCCCCGGCCGGGCCCTCCACCCACGCCTCCTCCAGCAGGTAGTGCAGGGTGCCCGAGCCGCTACCGCCGCCGAGCATCATCCCGAGCCCCTGGAAGGACTCGACGGTGAGCAGCCCCCCGTCGGGCAGGGTGGCGGGGGAGTCGGCGAGGTGGGCGGCGATCCGCCGCACGGCCTCGACGTCCTGCGGGAACCGGGCGTAGTGGTCCTCGTTCTTGCGGACGACGCGCGGGTAGGCGGCGCGGTAGACGTCGTCGGCCGAGCTGCCGAGGCCGGAGAGGCCGCCGGTGATGAAGGCCTCGGTCAGGCCTTCGGGAGCGAAGGAGAGGTAGGTGAGGGTGCAGAAGCCGCCGAAGCTCTGGCCGAGCACGCTCCAGCGCCGGTCGGCGCCGAGCAGCCGGCGGCGGATCAGCTCGGCGTCCCGCACGATCGAGTCCGCGCGGAAGTGCGCCAGGTAGTCCGCCTGCTCCTGCGGGCCGCCGCGCCGGGCGAGGGTCTGCCGGGTCGCGGGCGTGGACCGCCCGGTGCCGCGCTGGTCGAGCAGCAGCACGCGGTAGTCGTCCAGGGCGCGATCCAGCCAGGCGTCCCGGCCGAGCGGGCGGGCGGCCTTGCCGCCGGGCCCGCCCTGGAGGAAGACCAGCCAGGGCAGATCGTCCCGCTCGCGGCCGGCGGCCACCACCTCGCGGGCGTACACCTCGATCTGCTCGCCATCAGGGGCGGAATGGTCGAGGGGGAGCTGGAAGACGTGGTCGGTCGTGACAATCCCGGGCAGCCGGCTGACGGTGGACATGCAACTCCTCGGTCTCTGCTGGTCACAGCGATTGCGTCGCGGCTCACGGGGGTCACCAGGTGCGGGCGCCGCGACCCCCGCACCGTATCCTGGCGGCGGTCGAGCGCCGGTTCGACCGCCTTGCCCACCCGGCCGGGCGGCCCGCACCGGCCGAGGCACAGGGCCAACAGGCCTGGGAGCGGCCCGAGACGGCGGACGGCGCGGGCCTGCGGCGAGGCCCCGGTGACGGGCCCGAGGGGCCGGGTGCGACCGGATGAGGCCACGACGGGGCGTGACCTGGCGGCGGTGCGCGGCGTTCACCCCGGGGGGCCCTGCGCCCGGGCGGTGTTCGGCGGCACCCGGTTGCGGGCGGCCGCCCGCCCGGCGGTGCGGACCGGCCGAGCACGGCCGCCGACGGGCGCGGGCCACGGGGGTGGGCGTCCCGAGCAGGGCATCACCGGCAGGCCGGGCACCGGACCTGACGGAGTGCCGGGCACGGCGGCGTGCCCGACGCGAAGGCGCGGCGCGCCGGTACCGGCCCGGTACCGGACACCGCATGGCACGGCCCACCACCGGGTACGGCCAGACACGGCACACCGCCGACGGGAGAGATCCCGCCGGCCCGGCACCATCAGCACGCGATCGAGCATGCTCGCGGCCCACCGGCCTGACCCGGCCACCGGACCGCCGAGGGGAGGAGAGTCCGGTGACCGCCATGAGGCCACCACAGGCCATGCCGGCCGAGAGCGTGGTCGGCGCGCCCAGACCGGCCGGGCGCCCCGACCAGGCGCCGACGGCCGGGCCCGCGGGCGCCCCCGCCGGCCCGGGCCGGCCCGCGGCCCCGCCGCGTCCGCAGCCCCCCGCCGTCCACCACGCGGTGCTCTGCGTCAACGCCCCCGCGATGGCCGCCTCCGGCCCCGACGGCCAGCTGCGCGGCCACAGCCTGCACGGCTTCTACCGCAACGGCGTTCGGGTGCTCGCCCGGATGGAGCTGCGGCTGGGCGGCATGGAGCCGCTGCCGCTCCAGGGCACCTCGACCAGCACCGCCCAGGCCCGCTTCCTCGGCGCCGTCCGCCTCCCCGGCGACCTCGACCCGGACCCGGCGCTCACCGTCGAGCGGCTGCGCCACGCGGACGGCGTGGAGGCCGTCACCGTGCGCAACACCGGCGCCCGGCCCGCCCGGTTGCCGCTGGAGATCGCCCTCGGCACCGATCTCGGCCCGGTCGCCGAGATCGCCGCCGGGCACCGCCCGCCCGACCTGCCGGGCCAGGTGCAGTCCGCCGGGCTGCGCTGGGCCGGCCCGACGCACAGCGCCGTGGTCAGCGCCAAGCCCTCCCCGCACGCCGTCCTCGCCGGGGCCGGGGTGCTCCGCTGGGACTTGGAGGTCCAACCCGGCGCCCGCTGGTCGGTCGAGCTGCGCGCCGAGCTGGAGACCGCCCCCGGCGGCCCCCGTCCGCCCGGTGGGCGCGGCACCGGCGTCCCGCTGCCCTGGGCCGAACCGGAGGTCCGCAGCGACGACGCCCGCGCCGCCCCGCTGGTGGCCCGTTCCCTGGACGCCCTCGGCGGACTGCTGTTCGCCGACCCGGACCGCCCGACCGACCTCTACCCGGCTTCCGGCGCACCCTGGCGGTTCGGTCTCGCCCCGGCCGACGCGCTCTGGGCCGCCCGGATGACCCTGCCGCTCGGCACCCGGCTCGCCGCCGGGACGCTCCGCGCGCTGGCCCGCCGTCAGCAGCTCGCCCCAGCCCCGGGCCGCACCGAGGGCCTGCTGCCCGGCGCCCTGCGGCACGGCGGCCCCGAACTGCCGCCCACCTGCACCGCCACCGAGGCCACCCTGCTGTTCGTCACCGTGCTGGCCGAGGCCTGGCGGTGGGGCCTGCCCCGGGCGGAGGTCGCCGACCTGCTCCCGGCCGCCGAGCGGGCCCTGGCCGCCCTGCGCGAGGGCCTGGCCGACGGCTTCGTCACCGACCTCAGCCGCCCGGCGGAGGACCGCGCGGCCCACCCGGTGCCAGCCCGCGCCGAAGTCCAGGCGCAGGCCCACCGCGCCGCCCTGCACGGCGCGGAGCTCCTGGAGGCCTTCGGGCGCCCCGGCGCCCAGGAGTGGCGGGACTGGGCCGCCGCCCTGCGCGGGCGCTTCCGCGAGCGGTTCTGGATCGACGACCTCTCCGGCGGCCGCCCCGCCGCCGGGCTGGCCCCGGGCGGCCAGCCGCTGCCGGCCGTCGCCTCCTCCCTGGTGCACCTGCTCGACACCGGGCTCGCCGCCGACGGCGGTCGGCACGAGGGTCTGCTGGACCGTGAGCAGACCCGGCTGCTCGCCCAGCGCCTGGTCGCCCCGGAGCTGGACAGCGGCTGGGGCCTGCGCACCCTCAGCGCCAAGTCGCCCCGCTTCAACCCCCTGGGCCACCGCGGCGGCGCGGTGCGGGTCCACGAGACGGCGCTGGCGATCGCCGGACTCGCGGCGGCCGGCCACGAGAACGAGGCCGGCACCCTGCTGGAGGGCCTGCTCTCCGCGGCCGCCCACTTCGAGGGCAGGCTGCCCGAGATGTACGCGGGGGAGCAGCGCACCCCCGGCTGCCCGCCGGTGCCGCACCCCGCCGCCTGCCGCCCGGCAGCGGTCTCCGCGGCAGGAGCCGTCCACGCGGTGTTCGCACTCGCGGGCGTCCGGCCCGACGTCCCGGGCGGCCGGGTCCTGGTCCGCCCGGCCAGCACCGCCCCGCTCGGGGAACTGGAACTGACCGGCCTGCGGGTGGCGGGCGAGCCCTTCTCGGTCCGGGTGAGCCGGATCGGGGTGGCGATGGTGGAGGAGGCCTCCGCGGAACTCCAGCTGGTCGCCCGCTGACACCGTGCCCGCCCGTGTCCGACGGCACCCGCGTGTGACCCGCCCGCCCGTGCGCGAACCGCGCCGGGCGGGCACGGTCAGCGGTGCCGCGCACTCCGCGCGGAGGCCTGTGCTTATCGTCAGAGAGACGACTATGATCGTCGCCATGTCGCGTTACGATCCGTCGGCCTTCCCCCCGTTCGCTGTCACGGTTGACCTGGTGGTGCTGACGGTGCGCGACCACTCGCTCTGCGCCCTGCTGGTCAGACGAGGCGAGCCGCCGTACCAGGGGTACTGGGCCCTGCCCGGCGGCTTCGTCCGACCGGACGAGGGCCTGGCCGAGGCCGCCTCCCGCGAGCTGGCCGAGGAGACCGGCCTGCGCGCCCACTCCGCCCCCGGCCACGACGCGGTCGGCCCCGGCGCGGC
>NZ_JAFLNG010000596.1 GCF_017427025.1 Streptomyces sp. FH025 | reverse complement strand
CTCCGGCGTCACGAAGACCGTGGAGGACTTGGAGGCGCTGACGAGCCCGGGCCGATGAGGGGGACGGCGCGCAGCCCGAGCGGTTGGCACCAGGGGCCGTGTGTGCCGGTGCGTCAGGCGTCGAAGTCGTACTCCAGGACGTAGGAGGCGGCGTCGAGGGTCATCTCGTTGAGTTCGACGACCTGGCCCTCGTCGGCGAAGGCGGTGCGGCAGATCAGGATGACCGGGGTGCCGGCGGAGAGTTCGAGGCGGGTGGACTCCTCGGCGCTGGGCATCCGGGAGCGGACCTCCTCGCGGAAGTGGACGGGCTTGGCGCCGAGTTCCGCCAGGCGTGCGTAGGTGCCGCCGGGGCCGGTGTCCTCGCGGGTGATCGCGGTGCCGGCGACCAGGACGGCGGGCAGGTAGGAGGTGGAGAGCAGCACCGGCTTGCCGTCCAGGACGAAGCGGCGCTGCCGTACGCACATCGGCGTGCCCGGCTCCACTCCGAGCACCCGGGCGACGTGCTCGGGCGCGCCCAGTTCGGCGACGGACACCTGGTCGACCACCAGGGTGCGGTTGTCGATGTCCGCGGACCATATCGACCGCCCGGACCCCCACTGCCCCTGCGCCAGCCGCTGGATGCCGCGCCGCCGCAGCGGCCGGAAGTCCCGGACGAACACCCCCGCGCCCTTGCGGGCCTCGGCGATGCCCTCGCTCTGCAGCACTCCGAGCGCCTGGCGGGCGGTCATCCGGGCGACGCCGTACTTGTCCATCAGGTCGTTCTCGCCGGGCAGCCGGTCGCCCGGGCGGTAGCGGCCGGCGTCGATGTCCGCCTTCAGGGAGTCGGCGATCCGCTGGTACTTGGGCTGCCTGTCGCCACTGCTGCCGGTCATCGCCGCTCCCTCTGCTCGGGCAAATCCTAGGCGTGCCTCCGGCCGCCGGTAAGGAGATACGACAGGCCGTTGACATCTCTAGAGATATTAGCTTCTCTAGAGATGTGAGGCACGCGCCGAAAGGAGCAGGCGGTGAGCACCCGACAGCGGAACACCTCGGCCTACCGGCCGCACACCGGTGAACTCGTCCTCGACCGGAGGACCGGACGCACCGGCATCTACATGGACACCGTCGGCGGCGAGCACTACCTGCGCCCCGAGGGGGGCGGCCGCGAATGGACCGCCGAACCGAACCACGTCTCACCCGCCCCCGAGGCCCGCGATTCGACCGAATACCGTCAGCCCTGGTAATTGCGGCGAAATCCCCGCGAACAGCTACATTCCGGACCTTGCTATCCCCGGTGAATCCGGAATTCCGGAACGCCCCCGCGCTCGACGTCGGGCACGTTACGGATATCACCGGTCACCATGCGTGCACCGTGGGCGGGAATCGGCCACCGGTGAATCGGCCTCCCCGATGGGCTCGCACACGAATTGGCGCGCGCATAACGAGCGGTGCCCCCGCGCCCGGACGGGGGCACGGGGGCACTCGGCCGGCGCTGCTTACGGGTTGCCGCCGACGAGGCTCTCGGGCTTGTACGGGCCCTGCTCGTCAGCGGCCGACGGGGCGGGCTCCCCGATGTGCTGACCCTCGTCGCCGAACGAGCCGTTCTCGAACGCGGCCCTCTCGGCGTCCGTCGGCGCGGTGTACTCGGTCGGGTTCGAGGCCGCGGTCACCGCGCCCTCGACAGCCTTGCCCGCCTCCACAGCGGCGGCCGGGGTGCCGGTCTGCGCCGTGTTCTCGGGCGTCGACAGCACCGGGGTCTCGCTCTGGTCGTTGGCCATTGGGCGGCCGCCTTTCGGTCATCAAATGTGTCCCGCCCGACCTCCGTGGCACGGGCGTGCGGACAGTATCGTAGGGTTGATTAAATGTCCGATAAACATCGTGCGGCTTGCGGTGCCGTCCGGCAGAGTCAGGCGTCCGCCTAAGCTGAAGCACCACGGCGGACCGCCGAGCGCCCTTTCACGGAATCGACACCACAGGCCATCGGGGGACTTCATGGAGTTTCGGGAGACGCCGCAGACCCCTGCGTTGCGCTTCCAAGTCCTCGGTCCGGTCCAGGCCTGGCTCGACGGTAAACCCCTCTCCCTCGGATCCCCCCAGCAACAGGCCGTTCTGACCACCCTCCTGCTGCACTCCGGACGCCCCGTCACCACGCAGGGCCTCGTCGACGCGCTCTGGGGCGAGCGGCCCCCGGCCCAGGCCGTGGCCGCGCTCCGCACCTACGTCTCCCGGCTGCGCTCCGTCATCGAGCCCCGGCGGGAGGTCCGCCGACCCGCCGAACTGCTGGTCTCGGTGGCCGACGGCTACGCGCTGCGCATCCCGGCCGAGGCCCTCGACCTGTCGGTCTTCGAACGGCTCTCCAGCGAGGCCGCGGCCGCCCGCGCCGCGGGCGACAGGCACGAGACCCACCGGCTGCTGGCCGAGGCGCTGAACCTGTTCAGCGGCCGCCCGCTCACCGGCATCCCCGGGCCCTACGCCGACGCCCAGCGGCTACGGCTGGCCGAACGCCAGGTGGCGGCGACCGAGGAGCTGTGCGCCGCCGCGCTCGACATCGGCCTGCACGCCGAGATCGTCGGCGAGCTCAACAACCTGACGACCGAGCACCCGCTGCGCGAACGCCTGCGAGAACTGCTGATGCTGGCGCTGTACCGCTGCGGACGCCAGGCCGAGGCACTCGGCGTCTACACCGACACCCGCAAGCTGCTGATCGAGGAGCTCGGGGTCGAACCGGGCGCGGGCCTGTCCTCGATGCACACCCGCATCCTCGCGGCCGACCCGGCGCTCGCTGTCCCGGTCGTCCCCGCCCCCGCCGTCCGCGAGGACGGCCCGGCCACACCCCCCGCTCCGGCCCAACTCCCGGCCGATGTATCGGACTTCAGCGGGCGCTCGGAACTGGTGGGCGACCTCTCGGCGGTCCTGATGAACGCCACCGGTCAGGCCGTGGTCGTGACCTCGCTGGCCGGCATCGGCGGCGTCGGCAAGACCACCCTCGCGGTGCACGTCGCCCACCGGGTCCGCGCCGAGTTCCCGGACGGGCAGCTGTACGTCGACCTGAGAGGCGCCGGCGCCTCGCCGGCCGACCCGGTGGTCGTCCTGGGCGATTTCCTGCACGCGCTCGGCGTCACCGAGAACCCCGACTCGCTCGAACAGCGCGCCGCCCTCTACCGTTCCCTGCTCGCCAACCGGCGGATGCTCATCCTGCTCGACAACGCGCGCGATGCCGACCAGATCCGGCCGCTGATCCCCGGAGTCTCCGGCTGCGCGGTGCTCGCCACCAGCCGCTCCCGGCTCGCCGGCATCCCCGGTGCCCAGCTGTTCGACGTCGAGGAGCTGACCCCGGACGAGGCGCTGGCGCTCTTCTCGGCCATCGTCGGCGAGCAACGGGTCGCCGCCGAGCCCGAGGCGGCCATGAAGGTGGTCACCGCCTGCGGTTTCCTGCCGCTGGCCGTCCGCATCGCCGCCGCCCGACTGGCCAGCCGTCCGCGCTGGAGCGTCTCCGACCTGGCCCGTCGGTTAGCCGATCAACGCCGGCGACTGGACGAACTCCAGCTCGGCAACCTCGCCGTGGAGACCACCATCGGGCTCGGCTACGGACAGCTGTCCGCGACCGAGGCCCGCGCCTTTCGGCTGCTCGCGCTCATCGACTCCCCCGACATCCCCCTGGCGGCCGCCGCGGCACTGCTCGGCGTGGACGAGTACACCGCCGAGGACCTCGTCGAGGCCCTGGTCGAGGCGAACATGCTGGAGTGCTTCGCTCCCGGCCGCTACCGCTACCACGACCTGCTCCGGCTCTACGCCCAGCGGCAGAACGAGCGGATCGGGGACACCCGGGAGCAGGATCGGGCGGTGCTGCGGCTGCTCGACCTGCTGATCCCGACCGTCCGGAACGCGGCCCGGGCCATCGAGCCGGACGACGCCGAACCGGAGCTGCTGACCACGCCCTCCTCGGCGGGGATCAGCCTGCCCACCAGCGGCTCCGCTCAGGACTGGCTGCGGACCGAGGGCGCTCTGCTGCTCAACGCCACGGCTGCGGCGGCGAACGGCCCCCGTGCCTCTCAACATGCGGCGATCGACCTGCTGATCCTGTTGTACGGCCTCGGCCCGGACCCCACCCACGGCCCCCAGGGACGACAGATCCTGGAGACCGTCGGCCGCGAGGCGGAGCACCGCGGCGACCGCGCCGCGCTCGCCCGGGTGCACCTGGCCCTCGGCACCCTGCAGTCCGCTACCAGTGACTTCCAAGGGTCCGAACAGTCCTTCCGCCGGAGCCTGGACCACCAGGCGCCGGACGAGCCGACCTTCCTGCTCCTCGCCACGGCCAACATGCTGGGCGTGATGCTGAACGTCAGCAACCGTCCGGCCGAGGCCCTGTCGTTCTACGAACAGGCCCGTGCCACCAGCCAGGCCGTCGGCGCCCCCTTCCTGGAGGCGCGGGTGGTCAGCAACATGGCCCGGGCCCAGCACCGGCTCGGCATGACCGAGACGGCGATCAAGTCCGCCGGCGACGGCGTGGCCGCCGCGCGCGAGTCCAAGAACGGCCCGCTGCTCGCCCAGACCCTCTACCAGCTGGGCGTGGTGCTCTCCGGCATCGAGGCCGTCCCGCACCTGAGGGAGGCGCACGGGCTGTACCAGTCGCAGCAGAACCTCCTGTGGGAGGGCTACACCCTGGCCCGCCTCGCCTCCGCCCTGCTCACCGCCGGGCAGCACGCCGAGGCCGCCGAGGCGGCGGGCGGGTCGCTGGCGATCGCGCAGGAGCTGGACTCCGCCTACTGCCAGGGCCTGGCCAACGCCGCGCTGGGCGAGGCGTTGCTCGCCCTCGCGCAGCCGGCCCGCGGGCTCGCCTGTCTCCAGGAGGCGCACGCGATCTTCACGCGGCTCGGTGTGCCGGAGGCCTCCCCCGTGGCG
>NZ_JAFLNG010000595.1 GCF_017427025.1 Streptomyces sp. FH025 | reverse complement strand
CCGCACCCGGCCGGAGAGCAGCGCGCCGAGCAGCGCCACCCCGGCCATCGACAGCAGGATCACCGCGAAGGCGCCGGGCGAGCCGGCGGCCCGGGCGCCCTCGTGGGTGGCGGCCAGCGAGCCGCCGCCCAGCGCCGCGAACAGCACCCCGGCCATGCCCGTCAGCAGCACGTTGCCCAGCGCGTCGCTCATCTGCAGGGCGGCCGAGTTGGCCCCGGCGTCCTCCGGCGCGGAGAGCCTCATCATCAGCACGCTGACGCTCGCGACCGTCAGTCCCATCCCGATGCCGCCGACGCCCCAGGCCACCGACGCCGCCCAGGCCGGCACCCCCGGGACCAGCACCAGCGCGGCGCCCGCGATCGCCACCGCGGTCAGCAGGAAGCCGCCCCGGATCATCGCCTCGCGGTAGCGCTCGGCCCCCGGCCGCCCCTGGAGCCAGGAGCCCAACGCCCAGGTGAGCCCGCCGCTGGTCAGGGTCAGCCCGGAGAGCGTCGGCGAGAGGCCGCGCTCGGTGGTCATCATCAGCGGGACGAAGGCCTCGGCCCCGAGGAACGCCCCGGCCGCCAGCCCGCGCAGCAGGATGACCGTCGGCAGTCCGCGCCCGGCCCGCAGGGTCCGCTTCGGCAGCAGTCCCAGGACGGCCGGCACCAGCAGCGCCGCCCCGGCGATCCCGGGGACCAGCCCGATCAGGTCGCGGCGCTGGCCCGCGTACTGCAACAGGCCGGCGCCGACCGCCGCCATCGCGGCCAGCAGGGTGCGGCGGCGGTCGAAGGCCGCGCCCCGTTCCACCGGGTGCTCGCGCTCGGAGCGGGCCAGCGCCGGGCCCATCACCGCCAGCGGCAGCAGGATCAGCACCGGGACGGCCAGGAAGACCCAGCGCCAGCCCAGGTGCTGGGTGACGGCCCCGGAGACCAGCGGGCCGATGATCGAGGGCAGCACCCAGGCAGAGGAGAAGGCCGCGAACACCGCCGGCCGCAGCCGCTCCGGGTAGGCCCGGCCGACCACCACGTACAGGGCGACGATCACCAGCCCGCCGCCCAGGCCCTGGATCGCCCGCCCGGCCACGAAGACCCACATGCCGGGCGCCGTCCCGGCCACCACCAGGCCCACGCCGAACACCGCGATGCCGGAGAACAGCGGCCGCAGCGGACCGCTCCGGTCGCACCACTGGCCGGAGACGACCAGCGCGAACAGCGTGGTGGTGAAGTAGCCGGAGAAGGCGAAGGCGTACAGCCCGAGTCCGTGCAGCTGGCGGGCCGCCGTCGGCATCGCGGTGTTGACGGCGGTCGCCTCGAAGGCGATCACCAGGACCACCGACACGATGCCCAGCGTCAGCGCGCGGTAGCGGCCGCTGAGGACTCCGCCACCGGGGTCGCTTCCGGGGGATGTCGAGGTGGGGTCGACCGAGGTGGGGGAGGCAGTGGTCATACGTAACATCGTAAGAGCCGTCTGCCTCGGTGACCCCTGACCAGGGTCGCTGATCAGCTGGGACGTCAGGTCTAGGACCACACGCGCGAGCGGGGGTCAGTGCAGCACCTTGAGCCCCACCACGCCGGAGACGATCAGCAGCAGGCAGCCGATCCGGGCCGCCGTCGCCTGGTCCCCCAGGACGGCCATGCCGTAGAGCGCGGTGCCGACCGCGCCGATGCCGACCCAGACCGCGTAACCGGTGCCGATCGGGATGGTGCGCATCGCGTACGCCAGCCCGCCCATGCTGAGCAGCAGGGCGACGCCGAAGACGGCGCTGGGAACGAGGCGGGAGAAGCCCTTGGACGATTCCAGGGCCACCGCCCAGACGGTCTCCAGGAGACCCGAGACGATCAGAACGAGCCAGGCCATGACGGCCGTACCTCCGCAGTCCACAGCGGCCGGGTTGCCGCTGAACTGCGCCGTCTTGTCGTCACCGGGTACGACGCGCTCGTCCGGAGCGACGGAGGAACCGTCACCGTCTCCGACCGTAGCACACCGGGCCCTCCGGAATTCACACGGCGTTACACGGAATTCACGGTAAGTCATTGACCGCTCTCCCGAATTCCGCCATCCTGAATTCACTGGCCGTGTGCCCGAGTGGCTTAGGGAACCGTCTGCAAAGCGGTGCACGCGGGTTCGATCCCCGCCATGGCCTCGGAAAAGGAATTGCCGGCCGACTCCCGGAGTCGGCCGGCAATTCCTTTTCGGTCGTCCCGCTCAGGCGGTGACGGCGTCCTCCGCGCGGATCGGCAGCCGGCCGACCGGCAGGCCGGTGGCGGCCCGGACGGCGGCCGCGACGGCCGCCGGGGCTACCACCGCGGGCACGGCGCTGACCGCCTTGGCGCCGAAGGTGGCGACCACGTCCCGCTCCTCCAGCAGCGCGGCGATCCTCACCTCCGGGGTGTCCAGCGAGGTGGGCAACCGGTAGCCGGTGAGCGAGGGGTTGAGCAGCACCCCGCCCGAGGTCTGGAGGTCCTCCATCAGCGCCAGGCCCACGCCCTGGGCCACGCCCGCCTCGATCCGGTCCTCGATCTGCCGCGGGTTCAGCGCCCGGCCGACGTCCTGGGCGACGGTCATCTCGACCACCCGGACCGCGCCCAGCTCGATGTCCACGTCCACCACCGCGCGCATCGCGCAGAAGGAGATCGAGACGAAGGCGTCGCCCTGCCCGGACTCGTCCAGCGGCTCGGTCGGGTGCGGGCGGCACTGCGCGGTGGCCCAGAGCTCCTTGCCCTCCAGCGCCTCGGCGACCGGCATGCCGAGCACCCCGTCGTAGGAGGTGATCTTGCCGTCGGCGATCTGCAGCAGCTCCGCCGACATCCCGAAGTTGGCCGCGATCGGCTGCAGCAGCTGGTGGCGGACCATCAGCGCGGCCCGCTCGACCGCCCCGCCGGAGACCCAGGTGTGCCGGCCGCGGGCGGACGGCCCGGCGATCGACTGGTCGCTGTCGGCCGGCGCGATGTAGACCTCGCTGACGCCCAGGACGGTCTGCACGATCTGCCGGGCCAGCGTGGCGAAGCCCTGCCCGGCGTCGACGGCCGCGCAGATCACCGTGGCGTGGTCGCCGCTGACCCGCACGGTGGCCGTGGAGACCTCGTCCTCGCCCTCGGCGCCCAGCATGTGCACCATGCCCACGGCGTAGCCGATCCCGCGCCGCACCGCCGCCGGGTCCCCGGCGCCGCCGGGCCCGCCCGGCAGCAGCCACTCGGCGTCCGGGTCGTCCACCGGCAGGGCCGGCAGCGGCTCGGCCGCCACCGCGTCCAGCAGCGCGCGCACCGGGGCCGGGCAGGTGACGGCCTGTCCGGTGGGCAGCGGGTCTCCGGTGGCCATCGCGTTGCGGCGACGGATCTCCACCGGGTCCACGCCGACCCGGGCGGCCAGCTGGTCCAGCTGCGACTCGTACGCGAAGCAGGCCTGCAACGCGCCCTCGCCGCGCATCCGCCCGGCCGGCGGGTTGTTGGTGCGCACCGCCCAGGCGTCCACGAAGACGTTCGGGCAGACGTACGGGCCGACCGAGAAGGCCGTCGCGGCGGCCAGCGCCTCGGCCGAGACGTCCGCGTAGGCGCCGCCGTCCAGCAGGATCTGCGCCTCGACCTTCACCAGCTTGCCCTCGGCGTCGGCGTGGTGGCGGTAGCGCAGCAGCGCGGGGTGGCGCGAGGCGTGGGTGTGGAAGGACTCCTCGCGGGTCAGCGTCATCTTCACCGGGCGGCCGGTGCGCAGCGCCAGCAGCGCCAGGGTGACCTGGAAGGAGAGGTCCTCGCGGTCGGTGGTGGCGCCGGGCACGCCGGTGGCCACCAACCGGACCCGGTCGGGCTCCAGGCCCAGGCAGGCGGCGGTGCGGTCGCGGTCGCCGTGCGGGTCGGTGGAGGACAGGTGCAGCTCGACGCCGCCGTCCGGGCGCGGTACGGCCAGCCCGGCCTCGGCGCCGAGCGGGGCCGGGTCCTGCCGGCCGACCTGGTAGAGGCCCTCGACGACGATCTCGCCGGCCGCGTCCGGGTCCCCGGTGCGCAGCGGCAGGTGGCGGAACAGGTTGCCGTCCGGGTGCAGCGGCGGCGCGGTGAAGGACTGCTCGGGGTCGGTCACCGCCTCCAGCGGCTCGTAGTCGACCGTGATCAGGCCGACCGCCAGCCGGGCGGTGTCCGGGTGGTCGGCGGCCACCGCGGCCACCGGCTCGCCGTGGTGGCGCACCACGCCGGCGGCCAGCACCGGCCGGTCGGCGACGATCGGTCCGGCCGGGGCGCCGTCCGGCAGGCCGTCCGGGCCGGGCGGCAGGTCGGCGGCGGTGACCACGGCGTGCACCCCGGGCAGCGCGAGCGCGGCCGAGGTGTCGATGCCGCGGATCCGGGCGTGCGGGTGCGGGGAGCGCAGCACCGCGCCCCACAGCAGCCCCTCGGCCCACAGGTCGGCCGCGTACGGGTAGATGCCGAGCGCCTTGGGCAGCGCGTCGCTGCGCAGCGGGGAGCTGCCCAGGCCGAACGGCTCCGGTGCGCCGCCCTCGCCGCCGTCCTGCTGGAGTGCTGCGCCGATGTCGGTAGGCGACGTCATGATGCGTGGTCGTCCTCGGGGAGGCGGATGCCGTGGGCGGGGGTGGCGCCGTACGGGACGCCGGCCGGGGCGCCGCCCTCGGCCGGGGCACCGTGCGGGTGCGGATCGGCGTACGGGGTGCCGTGCGCGGGCGTGCCGTCGTGGGCGGTGCCGGGCAGCGGGGTGCCGTGCGCGGGGGTGGACTCGTACACCGGGGCGTCGTACCCGGTGTCGTAGCCGTTCTGCCGATGGCCGTCCGGGTAGCCGGCCGGCACGTAGGTGCCGTGGGCGGGGGTGGCCTGGTAGGGCTGCTCGGGGTAGCCCTGCGGCTGGTAGTACACCTGGTCGTCCACGGCCTGGGCGGGGATGCCGGGGTGTCCTGCCGTCA
>NZ_JAFLNG010000594.1 GCF_017427025.1 Streptomyces sp. FH025 | reverse complement strand
GTCCAACGGCCACGATCAAGGGGCGGCAGGTCCGGATCCCCCTGGCGAAGCGCTGTGCGAGGCCGCCGACCGCATCCGGTCGCGCGGTCGGCACCGACGCCCGCCCCCGACCCACGGAAGCAGTTGTGATCACCACCACGGACCTCACGAAGGTCTACCGTTCCCGAGGCCGCGAGGTGACCGCCCTCGCCGGCGTCGACCTGCACGTCCGCCCGGGCGAGGTCTACGGAGTCGTCGGCACCAGCGGTGCCGGCAAGTCCACCCTCATCCGCTGCGTGAACATGCTGGAGCGCCCGACCTCCGGCACGGTCACCGTGGACGGGGTCGAGCTGACCGCGCTGTCCGGCGGTGAGAACCGGGCCGGCCGCGAGCTGCGCGAGGCGCGCCGCCGGATCGGCATGGTCTTCCAGCACTTCAACCTGCTCGCCTCCCGCACGGTGCAGCAGAACGTCGAGCTCCCGCTGGAGATCATCGGCCTGGACCGCACCCAGCGCCGCCGCAAGGCCGCCGAGCTGCTCGACCTGGTCGGCCTCGGCGACAAGGCCCGCAGCTACCCCAACCAGCTCTCCGGCGGCCAGAAGCAGCGCGTGGGCATCGCCCGCGCCCTGGCCGGCGACCCCAAGGTGCTGCTCTCCGACGAGGCCACCTCGGCCCTCGACCCGGAGACCACCCGCTCGATCCTCAAGCTGCTGCGCGACCTCAACCAGCAGCTGGGCCTCACCGTCCTGCTGATCACCCACGAGATGGACGTCATCAAGTCCGTCTGCGACTCCGCCGCCCTGATGCGCGGCGGCCGGGTGGTCGAGTCCGGCGAGCTCACCGACCTGCTGGCCCGGCCCGGCTCCGAGCTGGCCCGCGAGCTGTTCCCGCTCAGCGAGTTCGGCACCGGCCACCCCGGCACCACCGTGCTGGAGATCACCTTCCAGGGCGACACCCCGGCCCATCCGTTCGTCTCCCAGCTCGCCCGCACCTACCAGATCGACATCAACATCCTCGGTGCCGCCGTGGAGACCATCGCCGGCCGGATGGTCGGCCGGATGCGGGTCGAACTGGCCGGCGGCCACCAGGACAACGTGGTGCCGATCGGCTACCTGCGCGAGCAGGGCCTGCAGGTGGACGTACTCGGCGCGGCGAACGGAGCGGTGGCATGACCTGGGACCAGATGCAGGAACTGATGTGGCCCGCCACCCAGGAGACCTTCCAGATGGTCGGGGTCGCGACGGTCTGCACCGTCGTCCTCGGGCTGCCCCTCGGCGTCCTGCTGGTGCTCACGGCCAAGGGCGGAGCGCTGCAGAACCAGCCGGTGAACAAGGTGATCGGCGCGATCGTGAACGTCGGCCGCTCGCTGCCGTTCATCATCCTGATGATCGCGCTGATCTCCTTCACCCGGTGGCTGACCGGCAACTCGCTCGGCTGGCAGGCGGCCACCGTGCCGCTGACCGTCGGCGCGATCCCGTTCTTCGCCCGGCTGGTCGAGACCTCCGTCCGTGAGGTCGACCGCGGCCTCATCGAGGCCGTCCAGGCGATGGGCGGCAGCACCTGGACGCTCGTCCGCAAGACGCTGGTGCCCGAGGCCCTCCCCGGCATCGTCGCCTCCGTCACCACCACGATCATCGCGCTGATCGGCTACTCCGCGATGGCCGGCACCGTCGGCGGCGGCGGCCTCGGCGACCTCGCCTACCGGTACGGCTACCTGCGCTTCGAGACCGCCTTCATGTGGATCATCGTGGCGTTGATCGCGATCATCGTCACCGTGATCCAGCTGGCCGGCGACTACGCCGTGCGACGGCTGGCCAACCGGGGCCGCGGCGGCGGACGCACCCGCCTGCTCCGCACGCGCGCCACCACCCCCGACGAGGACCTCGTCGCCTCCTAGACCTCCCCCGTCCGACTCCGGACGCGGCTCCCCGTATCACGCAGAAAGGCACTTTTCGTGCGCACCGTTGTGAAGTTCACCAGTGTCCTCGCCACCGCCGGCCTCGCCTTCTCGCTGGCCGCCTGCAGCAGCTCGGGCTCGTCCTCCTCGGACCCGAACGCGCCGCTGAAGGTCGTGGCCAGCCCCACCCCGCACGGGCAGATCCTCAAGTTCGTCAAGGACAACCTCGCGGAGAAGGCGGGCCTCAAGCTCGACATCAAGGAGGTCACCGACTACGTGACCCCCAACACGGCGGTGCAGGACGGTTCGGCCGACGCCAACTACTTCCAGCACGTCCCGTACCTGGAGGACTTCAACAAGAAGAACGGCACCGACATCGTCTCGGTCGGGACCGTTCACCTGGAGCCGCTCGGCGTCTACTCCAAGAAGGTCAAGTCGATCACCGACCTGCCCGACGGTGCCACCATCGGCCTGCCCAACGACGCCACCAACGAGGGCCGCGCGCTCAAGCTGCTCGCCGACAACAAGCTCATCACCCTCAAGGACGGTGCCGGCACCGCCGCCACCCCGGCCGACGTGACGGGCAACCCGAAGAACCTCAAGTGGAAGGAGCTGGAGGCCGCCCAGCTGCCCCGCTCCATCGCCGACCTCGACGCCGCCGTGATCAACGGCAACTACGCGATCGACTCGGGTCTGAAGCCGGCCACCGACGCGCTGGTGCTGGAGAAGGCCGAGGGCAACCCGTACGCCAACATCCTCGCCGTCAAGAAGGGCAAGGAGAACGACCCGCGGGTCAAGAAGCTCACCGAGCTGCTGCACTCCGACGAGGTCAAGAAGTACATCGACGACACCTTCAAGGGCTCGGTCATCCCGGCCTTCTGATCGTCCTACCGTCGTACCCCCTGATGTCCGACCGGGCCCCCGCGCACCTGCGCCGGGGCCCGGTCGGGCAGTATGCGGGAGGGACACTCCGGCCGACCGCGATCTGACGTACCGTCGTGCGGGCGGTGCACCGCGTGACACCGGGGGCGCACCGGAGGCGTACGGTGTTGTGTTCACGACCCGGCGAGGAGAGACGGCATGGCAGCGAGCTTCCCCGAGACGGCCATCAGCACCGAACGGCTGCTGCTGCGGCCCCTTGCGGAGGACGACGCCCCCGGCCTGGCCACCATGATGGCCGACGACCTCGTACTGGCCTGGACGGACCTGCCGCACCCCTTCACCGAGGAGTACGCGGCCGAGCTCGCCCGCGTCCTCGCCCCCGCCCACCGGGCGAACGGACGCGGCATCGTCTTCGCCGTCACCGAGCACCTCACCCAGCGCCTGGTCGGCCTGGTCGAGCTGCGCAACACCGACTGGCGGCTGCGCAGCACCGAGATCTCCTACGTGACCGCCGTCTGGGCGCGCGGCGAGGGCTACGCCCCGGAGGCCGTCCTCGGCGTCGCCCAGTGGCTGTTCGAGGACCGCGGCTTCCTGCGCCTGGAGCTGCGCACCGCCGCCGGGAACACCGCCGCCCAGCAGGTCGCCCAGAAGATCGGCGGCATCAGCGAGGGCGTGCTGCGCAGCGCCTGGATAGTGCGCGGCGAGTCCGGGGAGGTCGTCGAAGAGAGCCGCAGCGACCTGATCCTGTGGAGCCTGCTCCCGGAGGACCTGGAGTCGCCCGAACTGCGGCGGGACGGCTGGCACGGCGACCACCGCTACGTGCTGCGCGACTGAGCCCCCGCCCGTACCCGGCCGCGAAACGGGCCCCCACGCGATCGACGCGGACATGTGTGCGAGATGTCGGCGTTTGAGGGATCACACCCGGTAGCCTCTGCACCGGCGCCGCACAGTCGGCGCGACGCACCGCGCATCGAGTCGAGGGAGAACGGCCGCAGATGGCTGACCGGATCACGGTCATCGGGTGGGACGGAACGCCACTGACCGAGGCCGCCGGTGCGGCCCTCGCCGCGGCGACGCTGGTGGCCGGAGCGCCCTACCAGCTGGACGCCCTCCCGGTGCCGGACACCGCCGAACGGATCACCCTCGGCAGCGTCCGGCAGGCCGCCCGCAGGATCGCCGAGCACCGCGGCGCCGCCGTCGTGGTCGCCGAGGGCGACCCGGGCTTCTTCGGCGTGGTGCGCACCCTGCGCCGCCCCGAGTACGGCCTGGAGCTGGAGGTCCTGCCCGCCGTCTCCTCGGTCGCCGCCGCCTTCGCCCGGGCCGGCATGCCCTGGGAGGACGCCCAGGTCGTCAGCGCCCACGGCGGACGGCTGCGCCGCGCGGCCAACATCTGCCG
Organism: Streptomyces sp. FH025; assembly: GCF_017427025.1. Classification (GTDB taxonomy): domain Bacteria; phylum Actinomycetota; class Actinomycetes; order Streptomycetales; family Streptomycetaceae; genus Kitasatospora. The sequence continues at coordinate 746 of NZ_JAFLNG010000594.1, read as the reverse complement.
GGCCCACCCCAAGGTCGCCGTGCTCACCGCGCCGGGGGCCGGCCCGAGCGAGCTGGCCCTGATGCTGCGCGGGGTGCACCGGACCTTCGTCGTCTGCGAGGCCCTCGGCACCCCGGACGAGGACGTCACCGTCCTCACCTCCGACCGGATCGCCGACCACGACTGGCGAGACCCCAACGTGGTGCTGGTGATCGGCGGCACCGCCCAGGCCGGCGCGGTGGACGAGGCGGCCGGCTGGCTGGCGGGGCGCCCGGTCGGCTACCCCGGCGCGGACCGCGGCTGGGCGCTCCCCGCCGACGCCTACGCGGGCGCCGGGCGCACGGAGGGCGAGCCCGGCGCGTCGGAGGTGCTGCCCGAGCACGTACGCGCCCTGGTGCTGGCCCGGCTGGGCGCGCGCCCCGGGGACCTGCTCTGGTCGGTGGGCGCGGGCAGCGGAGCCCTCGCGGTGGAGGCGGCGCGGTTCGGCGCGGCCGTGGTCGCGGTCGAGGCCTCCCGTTCGGCCTGCGCCCGACTCACCGTCAACGCCCGTCGGTACGGGGTCGAGGTGGAGACCGTGCACGGGCGGGGCCCCGAAGTGCTGGGCGGGCTGCCGGAGCCGGACGCGGCGGTGGTGGAGTCCGGCGGCCTCGACGTGGTGCGCGCGGTGCTGGCCCGCAAACCCGAGCGGTTCGTCGCGCTGGCCCGGACCTTCACCGAGGCGGAGGAGATCCACCGGGCGATCGCCGCAGCCGGCTACCGGGCGGACG
>NZ_JAFLNG010000593.1 GCF_017427025.1 Streptomyces sp. FH025 | reverse complement strand
ATCACGGGAGGTCAACACGGGGCCCGGGAGAGGGTGGTGAGCGCTTGTGGACGGCGGTGAACGGATGCAGGAGACAACGAAACTAAAGATATGGCAAAATGTTAGACTGAGTAACGATCCGCAAGGGGAGCATTGACGAGTTCTTAACGGGCCTTCTCACGGGCCTTCTCACGGGTCTCCTCAACGGCTCCGATCGGACTCACCAGCACCACCTGACACCCCGCCCGCCCCATGCCTGCCCGAGGTGCCACTGCGTGAACGTCTCCCACCTGAACCAGCTCCTCCTCGAAGCCTCCGCGATCCTGCTGTTCGCGGTGATCGCCGTCCGGTTCTCAACCCGATCAGGGCTGCCCAGCCTGCTGATCTACCTCGGGATCGGCGTCGCGCTGGGCCAGAACGGGATCGGCGTCACGTTCAACAACGCCGAGATGACCCAGGTGCTCGGCTACGCCGCGCTCGTGGTGATCCTGGCCGAGGGCGGCCTCAAGACCAGCTGGCGCGAGGTCAAGCCGGTGATGCCGGCCGCCACCGCGCTGGCCACCGTGGGCGTCGCGATCAGCGTGTTCGTCACCGCGGCCGGCGCGCACTGGCTGGTCGGGCTCGACTGGCGGACGTCACTGCTGCTCGGCGCGATCGTCTCCTCCACCGACGCCGCGGCCGTCTTCTCGGTGCTGCGGATGGTCCCGCTGCCGCACCGGCTCACCGGTCTGCTGGAGGCCGAGTCCGGCTTCAACGACGCGCCCGTGGTCATCCTGGTCGTCGCCTTCGCGAGCACCGGGGAGCTGGACAGCTGGTACGTGCTGATCGGCACCATCCTGGCCGAGCTGGCGATCGGCGCCGCGATCGGCCTCACCGTCGGCAAGCTCGGCGCGTACGGGATCAAGCACGTCGCGCTGCCCTCCTCGGGCCTGTACCCGATCGCCGTGATGGCGCTCACCGTGCTCGCATACGCCGGCGGCTCGCTGCTGCACGGCTCCGGCTTCCTCGCCGTCTACATCAGCGCGGTGATCCTCGGGAACTCCAAGCTGCCGCACGGACCGGCCGTACGCGGCTTCGCCGACGGCCTGGCCTGGATCGGGCAGATCGGCATGTTCGTGCTGCTCGGCCTGCTCTGCACGCCCGCCTCCATGGGCGACGCGGTGGTGCCCGCGCTGGTGATCGGCGGGGTGCTGGTCTTCCTGGCCCGGCCGCTGTCGGTGGTGTTCTCGCTGACCCCGTTCAAGGTGCCGGCCCGCGAGCAGGCGCTGCTGAGCTGGGCCGGACTGCGCGGGGCGGTGCCCATCGTGCTGGCCACCATCCCGGTGGTGACCGGCGCGCACAAGGCCGAGGACGTGTTCAACATCGTCTTCATCCTGGTCGTCGTCTTCACCCTGCTCCAGGGCCCGACCCTGCCCTGGGTGGCCAAGCGGCTGCGGATCGGCGACGGCGCGATGGGCCAGGACCTCGACATCGAGTCCGCGCCGCTGGAGAAGCTGCACGGGCACCTGCTGTCGATCGCGCTCTCGCCGACCTCGAAGATGTCCGGCGTGGAGATCAGCGAGCTGCGGCTGCCCAAGGGGGCGGCGGTCACCCTGGTCGTGCGCGAGGGCAACTCCTTCGTGCCGGACAAGGCGACGATGCTGCGCGGCGGGGACGAGCTGCTGGTGGTCACCACGGACGAGGTCGGCGAGGCGGCGGAGCGGCGGCTGCGGGCCGTGGACAAGGGCGGCAAGCTGGCGGGGTGGCTGAACGGGCGGTGAGCCCGGGGCGTCGCGGGCCGGCCCCCGGTGGGTCGGCCTGGCCCGTCGGGCCTGTCGGGCATGGGTGGCCTGGGTGGCCTGGGTGGCCTGGCGTCGTCTACGCGCGTAACTGTATGCTGGTTCGACCACGCCGTATAACCACCGCTAGATCACCCCAGCATCTGCCTGACGCAGAGTTGGCGCGACCGCTCGGCGGCCGCGGTCAGGCCCCCGGCCCAGCAGCCGGACCGACCCGGTATCTACCCCGGTCGACGCGCGAGAGGACGACTCTCGGCGCCGTCGGGGCCACCCCATGCCCTGCCGCGCTACCAGGCAGCAGGAAGGACCGACCGTGACGGCCCGCCGAACGGTCGACAGCGCCGCGCAGACCACCATGGTCGCCACCGCGGACGACACCACCCCCGTGGCCATCGCCGCGGACGACATCACCGCACCGCCCGCCCGGGTCGGGTACGGCGAACTGCTGCGCACGCCCGGCGCCTGGAGGTTCCTGGCCCCCGCCCTCGTCGCGCGGCTGCCGTACGCGATGCTCAGCATGGGCATCCTGCTGCTGGTCACCCAGACCCACGGCTCGTACGGCACCGCCGGCACGGTCACCGCGGTCGCCGCCGTCGCCCAGGCCCTGATCGGCCCGCAGACCGGGCGGCTCGCCGACCGGTTCGGCCAGGCCGCCGTGCTGGTGCCGACCGTCCTGGTGCACGCGGTCTCGGTCGGCGTGCTGACCGCGCTGGCGCTCGGCCACGCGCCGGCCTGGAGCCTGTACCTGGCCGCCGTCCCGGCCGGGGCGAGCGTGCCGCAGGTCGGCGCGATGGTGCGGGCCCGCTGGGTGGCGAGGTTCACCGCGGACGGCGCCTCCCCCTCGACCGCGGCCCGGGTGAGCACGGCGTTCGCCTTCGAGTCCGTGACGGACGAGTTCACCTTCGTGATCGGCCCGATCCTGGCCGCCAACATCGCCGCCTTCGCCAACCCGGCGACCGCGCTGATCGCCGAGGCCTCGCTGACCCTCGTCGGCGGCCTCGCCTTCGCCTCCCAGCGGCGCACCGCCCCCGCCCGGATCACCCCGCAGCCCGGCACCCGGCGCGCCTCGGCGCTCGCCTCGCCCGGCGTCCGGCTGCTGGCCGGGGCCTTCCTCGGGGTCGGCGCGGTGTTCGGCGGCATGCAGGTCTCGGTGAACGCCTTCGCCGACTCGGTCGGGCAGCACGACGCCGGCGGCACCGTGTACGGGATCTTCGCCGGCGGCTCGATGCTGGCCGGTGTGCTGTACGGCGTGATCGCCTGGCGGCGGCCGGTCCGGGACCGGATGCTGATGAGCTACGCGCTGCTGGTCCTGGGCTGCTCGACGCTGTGGGCGATGCCCAACCTGGTCGCCCTCACCGTCGCCGGGCTGGTCTGCGGCCTGGCCATCGCGCCGACCCTGATCAGCGGCTACACCCTGGTCGAGACGCTGGTCGCCGACGGCGCCAAGACGGAGGCCTTCACCTGGCTGACCGGCGCCATCGGGCTGGGGCTGGCGGTCGGCTCGATGGCGGCCGGGAAGCTGATCGACGGGCACGGGCCGTCGGTCGGGTTCCTGGTGCCGGTGGTCGGCGCCGGGCTGGGGCTGCTCGCGCTGGCGTCGATGCGGCACCTGCTGGCGCCTCCGGCCGAGGGCCCGGCCGCCCTTCACGGTGGCACGGCACGGCTGGTCGGCGCGGTCGAGGGCTGAGCGGGGCCGGTACCGGCTCATCTCACACCGGAGTCGCTGGACTGATCCAGCGGAATACCGCATCATTGACCATCGTTAGCACTCATCAGGCGAGAGTGCCAGGAGGAAGACAAGTGCCCACGTACCAGTACCAGTGCACCGAGTGCGGCAACGGCCTGGAGGCGGTGCAGAAGTTCACCGACGAGGCGCTGACCACGTGCCCCGACTGCCAGGGACGGCTCCGCAAGGTCTTCTCGGCCGTGGGCGTCGTGTTCAAGGGCTCGGGCTTCTACCGGACCGACAGCCGTTCGTCCTCCAGCAGCTCGGTGGGCGCCGGTTCGTCCTCCGCCTCGTCGACGTCCTCGACGTCGTCCTCCGGCTCGGCGTCGTCCTCGGGCTCGTCCGGTTCGACCGGCTCGTCGGCCTCGTCCAGCCCGGCTCCGGCCGCGAGCTGACCTCGGCGCCGCAACGGCGTCCGGGAGCTTTCCGAAGCTTCGCGAAAGGCCCGTCGGCCCCGCTTCATGCGGGGCCGACGGGCCTTTCGCCGTGTCGGAGGGCGCTATTCGTCAATGCGCCGGGGTCCGGTTCATTCGCGCGGGTGTACGAAGTTATCCACAGGGCGGGGTTTTCCACAGGCTGGGGAAAGGGGCTTTCCGGCGGCGCCCGCGGGGCGGATCGTGTGGGTCACCAGAGACCGACCGAGAACCACCGCAACCCACCGAGACCGGAGGCACCCCGATGACGACCATGAGCCTGTCCCTCCCCCTGCCCGCACCCAGCGTCCCGCCCCGGCGGGAGGTGCCGAGCTTCCCGCCCATCCGGCGCGGTTGCGGCGGGTGGCACCGCTGGCGCCGGGCGGCCCGGCGGCGGGCCGGGGTGCCCGCGCTGGTGCTGCTCGCCGTGGCAGCGGCGCTCGCGCTCGGGCCCGCACGGGCCGGGCTGCCGCCGTCCTCGGGTGGCGCGGTGGGCCGTACGGGTTGTCAATCCGGAATTCCGGAAGATCACCCGTAACCCGGAAACGACTCCGTCGTTCGAGGCGGCATGAAAGGCTTCAAGGAATTCCTGCTGCGTGGAAATGTCATCGACCTCGCCGTCGCCGTCGTCATCGGCGCGGCCTTCACCAACATCGTCAACGCCTTCGTCAAGGGCGTGATCAATCCGATCGTCGGCGTGTTCGGGACGAAGGACCTGGCGTCCTACAGTTCCTGCCTCAAGGGGCCCTGCGAGGTGAGCGCCACGGGCGAGGTCACGTCCGGGATCCTCATCCTGTGGGGGACGGTGCTCAGCGCCGCGCTCCAGTTCCTGATCACCGCTGCCGTCGTCTACTTCGTCCTGATCATGCCGATGACCAAGCTGGCGGCCAGGCGCAAGAGCGCCGCCGAGGAGGAGGCGGAGGCCGAAGCCCAGGAGGTCCAACTGCTGACCGAGATCCGCGACGCGCTGGTCGCGGCGCGTTAGTCCCCGTAGTCCGTTAGTCCCCGTGGTG
>NZ_JAFLNG010000592.1 GCF_017427025.1 Streptomyces sp. FH025 | reverse complement strand
GGGTGCGGGGTGGCCACCATCTCGATGCCGGCGCCGTAGGCGGTGAGCAGCCGGGTCATGGAGGGTTCGAGCCCCGGGTCGGTGACCAGGGTCACCGGGTGCCGGTACACCATTCCGGCGAGCGCCAGACCCAGGCCGAGGGTGCCGCTGGTGGACTCGATGATCCGGCCGCCGGGGCGCAGTTCGCCCCGCGCGCGGGCCCGTTCGACCATGTGCAGCCCGGGCCGGTCCTTGATGCCGCCGGGGTTGAAGCCCTCCAGCTTGGCCCAGAAGCCGCGGCCCGACGGTGCGAGCGGCTCGCCGATGTGGAGCAGCGGGGTGTTGCCGACCAACCCGGTGAGGGCGGAGCGGCCCGTTCGGCTGGTGAGAGAGGTCATGTCTCTTTTCCTGTCGATGAATTGGCGGAAGCGGAGCGCGGGATGACCGCGGGCTCCTATATCCGCCACCGACCGGTGACGAGCAGCGGACCTCTTGGTCCGCCCGCCGGGACGGAGCCGGCCGGGCCTTCGGGCCGGGTCGCGGCCACGTCCACCGCGTTCCCGCCCTCGGCGGGAGCGGACGGTGACGGTGTGGCGGGCGCGGTGGGCAGGGCGGGGCGCCCGCTGCGGGCCGTGCCCGTCGCGACCTCCCCGGCGTCACAGCGCAGAGGGCCCTCCGAGGGGGCGCCGTGCTGCGACAGGGCGGACGTCCCGTGCGATCGGACGGCGGCGGGGGCGCCGGCGTGCCGCTGTCCGCAGGTGACGGAGAGCAGGGACAACAGAATCAGGAGAGCGGCCAGGAGCCGACTGGGCATGGCGGGACTCCGCACGGCTGCGTGAGGGCAGCGATCGGTATCGGCGAGGTTCGGACGCGGAGGCGGACGCAGGGGTGGGTACGGGCGTACCGGCGCCCCCGCGCCCGTGCGGCTAGACCCTCAGATTCGCGATCCGATGCGGGATTTCGGGCGCCCGCTCGCACGCGGACGGATCCACCGGGCCCACCGTGCCCGGGGCCGCCGCCGGCTCGTCGTCCGTCCGGAGGCGCACCGCAGGCCCCGGAGTGTCGGTGGCGGGCCCGTCGTCCGGCTTTCCGGAGAGGCAATCGGCCTCCGGATGCCCGGCATCGTCGTGGCCGTCGCGGTGCGTCGACTCCACGGGCTGTGCGTCCCGGTGGTCCGTCGAGAATCCGGCCGACCGGACGATCTGCCCCGGACCGGTGTGGCCGGCTTCGCCCTCCGGGCTGATTCCGTGCGCCGCGAACACCGCTATCAGCAGCGCTCCCAGCCAGAAGAGACGCGCCACCACCCCGCGAGGGTGGGCGCGTCGTGCACGGAACGGCGACCGGACGGTGACCATATCGTCATCCTAATACCCCAACGGGGCTTCCTGTGAAGGTTGTTGAGTCCGCTCGTCGGACTGTTCGCGGTCGGGAGCGCATTTCGGCCAGAGGTTCGCCGGACACCCGGCAGGCCCGGGTGTACGTGCTGCGGGCCCTGGTCCCGGGCGGGGCCCTCGCGAACTCGCCGAACGCCTGGGCGACCGGGAGGCCGCCGACCGGCACCACCGGACCGCGCTCGCCCCGGCCCGCCGCCTCGGCAGCCCCTACCGGCGGGCCGACGTCGAGCATGCACCGGGCTGACGACACCGACGCCGGGCCGACCCGGGTGAGCCGCCCGGGACCTGCGGCCCTACCCCCGGCGGCGCCTTTCGGCGCAGAGTGGAGGGACGGTGTGCTGCCGAAGGGAGCCTGTCGTGGACCGCCCTCAAGACCTCCCGCAGGACCGTTCTCAGGACCGTCCTCAGAACTGTTCTCAGGACCGTCCTCAGGACCGTTCTCGGAACCGCTCGCGGAAGCCGGAGCGAACCGCCGAGCCGGGAACGCCGCTCGCCCGGCGGGTGGAGCCGTTCCTGCTGGTGGCGACGCTCGGCGCGCTGGCCGCCGGGGGAGTCGCCTGGCTGGCCGGAGCGGGGACGGCGGCCGGGGCCTGCTGGGCCGCCGGGACCGTCGCCGCCGTGCTCCCCGCCCTGTACTGGGTCTACGACGCGCTGCGCCGCGGCCGGGCGGGCGTCGACCTGATCGCCGTCCTCGCGCTGGTCGGCACCCTGGCCACCGGCGAGTACCTGGCGGGCGCGCTGATCGCGGTGATGCTGGCCACCGGCCGCTGGCTGGACGCCGCGGCCGAACGCCGCGCCGCCCGGGACCTGCACGCCCTGGTGAGCAACGCCCCGCGCTCCGCCCGGCGGCGCACCGGAGCGGGCCTGGAGACCGTGCCACTGGACGAGGTGCGCCCAGGAGACCTGCTCGTGGTCGGGCCCGGCGAGGCCGTCCCGGTGGACGGGCGGATCGAATCGCACGCGGCGGTCCTGGACGAGTCGGCGCTCACCGGCGAGTCCGTGCCGGTGGAGCGGCCCGTCGACGACCGGGCCCGCAGCGGGGCCGTCAACGTCTCCGGCGCCTTCGACCTGCGGGCCACCGCCACGGCCGAGGACAGCACCTACGCGGAGATCGTCCGGCTCACCGAGCAGGCCGGGGAGGAGAGCTCCCCGACCGTACGGCTGGCGGACCGCTACGCCGCATGGTTCCTGCCGCTCGCCCTCGGCGCCGCCGCGCTCGCCTGGCTGCTGTCCGGGGACGTGGTGCGAGCGGTCGCGGTGCTGGTGGTCGCCACCCCGTGCCCGCTGCTGCTGGCCGCGCCGGTCGCGGTGGTCTCCGGCATCTCCCGGGCGGCCCGGCGCGGGGTGATCGTCCGGGACGGCGCGGCGCTGGAGACGCTCGGCCGGGCCCGTACCGTCGCGCTGGACAAGACCGGCACGCTCACCGGCGGCCGGCCCCGGGTCCTGGACGTGGTCGCCGCGCCCGACCGGGGCTCCGGGCAGGTGCTGGCGCTGGCGGCCTCCGTCGACCAGTACTCCAACCACGTGCTGGGCGAGGCGATCGTAGCCGAGGCCCGGCGGCGCGGCCTGGAGCTGCGGCCCGCGAGCGAGGTGACCGAGGACCCGGGGCGCGGGCTCACCGGGCGGGTGGACGGCCGGCGGGTGAGCGTCGGCCAGCACGACGCCGAGGTCTGGCCCGCCTGGGCGCAGGCCGTCCGCAACCGCTCCGCGCTGGACGGCGCCGCCGTCGCCTGGCTGGCGGTGGACGGCGAGGTCGCGGGCGCGGTCCTGCTGCGCGACCCGCTGCGGCACGACGCGCCCCGGACGGTCCAGCGGCTGCGCGACGCGGGCGTCACCCGGCTGGTCATGCTCACCGGGGACCGCCCCGAGCCCGCCCGGGCGATCGCCGCCACGGTGGGCCTGGACGAGGTCCGCGCCCAGCTCTCCCCGGTCGGCAAGGAGGCCGCGGTGCGGGCCGAGCGGGAACGCGCGGTGACCGTGATGGTCGGTGACGGCGTCAACGACGCGCCGGCGCTGGCCGCCGCGGACGTCGGCGTCGCGATGGGCGCCCGGGGCACCGGGGCCTCCGCCCAGGCGGCGGACGTCGTGCTGACCACCGACCGGGTCGACCGGCTGGCCGACGCCGCCCAGATCGCCGGCCGCTCCCGCCGGATCGCGGTGCAGAGCGCCGCCGGCGGCATGGCCCTGTCCGGCGCCGCGATGGTCGCCGCGTCCCTCGGCTGGCTGCCGCCCGCCGCCGGCGCGTTGTTGCAGGAGGCGATCGACGTCGCGGTGATCCTCAACGCCCTGCGGGCGCTGCGGCCGGGCCGCCGGGAGGGCGCCCCGGAGCTGGGCGCGGAGGCGGAGGAGCTGGTGCGCCGCTTCGAGGCGGAGCACGGCGAGCTGCGCGAGGTGGTCGAGGCCGTCCGGGAGGCCGCCGACCTGCTGGGCCGGCCGGAGGACCCGCGCGCCCTGACGGCCGTGCGCCGGGTGGACCGGCTGCTGACCGACCGCCTGCTGCCGCACGAGCGGGCGGAGGAGCGGGAGCTGTACCCGGCGCTGGCCGCGAGCCTGGGCGGGCCGGAGGTCACGGCCACGATGAGCCGCGGCCACACCGAGATCCACCGGCTCGCCGAGCGGATCGGCACCCACCTGGAGCTGGTGGGCGCCGACCGGGACGGGATCGACCCCGCCCAGGTCGACGACCTGCGGGCGACCCTGTACGGGCTGCACGGGGTGCTGCGGCTGCACTTCGCGCAGGAGGAGGAGCAGTACTTCGCGCTGGCCGACTGAACTGCCCTTCTGGGAAGTTCAGTTGACGTAGGCCGCCGGTGCGCCCGGCTGGCTGGTGTCGGCGACGGGGCCGTACGCGGCGGAGAAGTACCCGTCGGCGGGGCACAGGCCGGAGCCGCCGCTCTTGACGAAGTGCTCGTTGACGAAGGTCAGCCCGTGCGCGGTGTTGTCGGCGCTGCCGGTGAACGCGCCGCTGAGCTGGAAGCTGCACGTGATGGTGCCGAACCAGCTGTTCAGCACGGCGGTGGCCTGGATCGGCCCGGCGCTGCCGCCGGTGAGGGTGACGGGGAGGCCGGCGCCGTCGCCGATGGCGACGCCGTAGGGGAGGGCGCCGACGGTGAGGCTCTTGACCGAGGTGACGCCGGTGACGTTGCTGGTGCAGGAGCCGAAGGTGAGCCCGGTCAGCGAGCCGGTCGCGGTGCCGGGCGCCGCCGGGTTGCTCAGCACGGTGCCGGAGAGCTGGGAGGTGGCGCACGTGACCCCGGTGGTGCTGGTCGCGGTCGAGTAGAAGGTGGCGGAGGTGTTCGCGGCGAGCGGCGCGGCGAGCGCGTCGCCCGCCGCCACGGCGGTGCCGCCCGCGCTCCCGGCGGTCAGCACCGGGACGGCGGAGTCACCCGGCGCGGCGATAGCGGGTGCGGCGGACGCGGGGATCGCGGCCGCCAGGGCGAGCGCGGCGACGGCGGCGGACACGGCGAAGTGGGGACGCATGCGCATGGGAAAGCCTCTTCCTCGGTGAGGGGATCGAGAAGGCGAACTTCCACTGCTCCCGGCAGGT
>NZ_JAFLNG010000591.1 GCF_017427025.1 Streptomyces sp. FH025 | reverse complement strand
ACGACCGCGGCCCCCGGCACCGGCCCGTACGTGGTGTGCGCGGCCCGGCAGGTGCCGGAGGCCCGCAGCGCCTCGGCGACGGCGGTGGCCGCGTCGGCGTCCTTGGCCAGGAAGGCGCAGGTCGGCCCGGAGCCGGAGACGAGGGCGCCGAGCGCGCCCGCCTCGGTCCCGGCCCGCAGGGTGGCGGCCAGCGAGGGCCGCAGGGAGAGCGCGGCGGGCTGGAGGTCGTTGGCGAGCGCGGCGGCCAGGGCGACGGCGTCGCCCTCGGCGAGCGCGGCGAGCAGGGCCGGGTCGGCGTCGGGGGCGGGGACGACGGCGGCGCCGGAGCCGGAGCCGGTCTCCTCGCGCAGCCGGTCGCACTCGCGGTAGACGGCGGGGGTGGACAGGCCGCCCTCGGCGACCGCGAAGACCCAGTGGAAGGTGCCGGAGACGGCGAGCGGCTCCAGGATCTCGCCCCGGCCGCGGCCCAGCGCGACGCCGCCGAGCAGGGCGAACGGCACGTCCGAGCCCAGTTCGGCGGCCAGCTCCAGCAGGGTCTCGAACGGGGTGTCGAGCTTCCACAGCGCGTCGCAGGCGACCAGCGCCGCAGCACCGTCCGCGCTCCCGCCGGCCATGCCGCCGGCCACCGGGATGGCCTTGGCGATGTGCAGGTGCACACCGGGGTCGGCGATGCCGTGGTGGGCGGCGAGCAGCCGGGCGGCGCGGGCGGCGAGGTTGCTGTCGTCCAGCGGTACGGCCTCGGCGCCCGGCCCGGTGCAGGTCAGCGTGACGCCCTGGCCCTCGGTGGCGGTGACCTCGTCGCCGAGGGCGACCGCGAAGAAGACGTTGGCCAGGTCGTGGAAGCCGTCGGCGCGCAGTCCGCCCACCCCGAGCTGGACGTTGACCTTGGCCGGAACACGTACGGTGATCACACGGCATCCTTGGGCTTGTGTTCGGCGATGGCGGCGAACTGTTCCACCGTCAGCATCTCGCCGCGCAGCTTGTGGTCGATCCCGGCGGCCGCGAGCGCCTGCTCGGCCCCGGCGGCGGAGCCGGCCCAGCCGGCCAGCGCGGCGCGCAGGGTCTTGCGCCGCTGGGCGAACGCGGCGTCGACCACCGCGAACACCTCCTCGCGGCTGGCCGAGGTCTTCGGCGGCTCTCGGCGGATCAGCGAGACCAGTCCGGAGTCCACGTTGGGGGCGGGCCAGAACACGTTCCGTCCGATGGCCCCGGCGCGCTTCACGTCGGCGTACCAGTTGGCCTTGACCGAGGGGACGCCGTACACCTTGTTGCCGGGCTTGGCGGCGAGCCGGTCGGCGACCTCGCTCTGCACCATCACCAGGGTCCGCTCGATGCTGGGGAAGGTCGCCAGCATGTGCAGCAGGACGGGCACGGCCACGTTGTACGGCAGGTTGGCGACCAGCGCGGTGGGCGCCGGCCCGGGCAGCTCGGTGACCTCCATGGCGTCGCTGAACACCAGGTCGAAGGAGTCCGCGCGACCGGGCATCCGGGCCGCGACGGTGTCCGGCAGGTGCTGCGCCAGCACCGGGTCGATCTCGACCGCGGTGACGTGCCGCGCAACCTCCAGCAGCGCCAGCGTGAGCGATCCGAGCCCCGGCCCGACCTCGACCACCGCGTCCTGCCCGGTCACCTCGGCGGCCCGGACGATCCGCCGCACGGTGTTGCCGTCGATGACGAAGTTCTGCCCGCGCTGCTTGGTCGGCTTCACGCCGAACGCGGCCGCCAGCTCCCGAATGTCGGCGGCGCCCAGCAGGTGGCTGTCAGGGGTGGGGTCGGTGGTGCTCACGCGCCAAGGATACGGGCGCGGGAGGTGCTCAGAGTTCGACCAGCGCCGCGAGGTCGATCTCCACGGGGTACGGCACCGAGGTCCGGAGCACCCCTTCGTGCTGGGCGACGGGCAGGTAGACGCCCTTCTCGTCGTCCCGGTGGAACTCGTGGACGATCGGCAGGTTGTCGAGACCGCGCTCGACCCGCCAGTAGTACGGGATGCCCTTCTCGGCGTACTGGCCGGGCTTGCGAAACCGGTCGTTGGCCCGAGTGCTCGGCAATACCACCTCAGCTACCAGAGCGACCGATCCGATCGGCAGGAACTCCGACTCTGCGAGGCCGGGGGTGGTCCGGTCGAACACCACGGCATCCGGCCGCAGAAGATTGCGCTCGTCGAGAAGCGCGGTGACCGGGCCGAGCACGCTGAAGATCCCGCTCCGAGTGTTTCGAAGCGTGATCATCAGCGAGTCTCGTACCTGGTCATGCCAGAAGTCCGTCCGGGGCCGTGGGGTGACGACTCCGTCGATCAAGTCCCACTCGAAGGGGAAGTCCACGTCCTTGAGCTGCTCGTAGGTCCAGCCGCGGGACGGCGGATTCATCCACTCACGCCACATGCGAACGAGCCTGACGGGCCGGTGCGAGTGGCGAACCGATTCCTCAGTACCCGAAGGCCCGCGCCGTGTTCTCGGCGATGGCCGCCGACAGCTCGTCCTCGTGCAGCCCCAGGGTGGCGGCCATCGAGCGGACCGTGACCGGGATGAGGTACGGGGCGTTCGGCCGCCCCCGGTACGGGTGCGGGGTGAGGAAGGGCGCGTCGGTCTCGACCAGGACGCGGTCGAGGGGGGTGGCGAGGAGGGCGTCGCGCAGCGGCTGGTTGGCCTTGAAGGTGACCGGTCCGGCGAAGGAGAGGTACCAGCCGTGCTCGGCGCAGGTCTTGGCCATCTCGGCGTCGCCGGAGTAGCAGTGGAAGACCGTCCGCTCGGGGGCGCCCTCCGCCAGCAGGACGGAGATGACGTCCTCGTGGGCGTCGCGGTCGTGGATGACCAGCGCCTTGCCGTGCCGCTTGGCCATCTCGATGTGGCGGCGGAACGACTCCTTCTGGATCTCCACGCCCTCAGGGCCGGTGCGGAAGTAGTCCAGGCCGGTCTCGCCGACGGCGCGGACCTGCGGCAGGGCGGCGAGCCGGTCGATCTCGGCGAGCGCCTCCTCCAGCGCCTCCGCGCCGCCGGCCTTCCGCTGCTGGCCGGACCATCCGTCCGCGTCGCCGAGGAAGATCCGCGGCGCCTCGTTGGGGTGCAGGGCGACGGCCGCGTGCACCTGCTCGTACCCGGCCGCCAGCTCGGCGGCCCAGCGCGAACCGGGCACGTCGCAGCCCACCTGGACCACCGTGGTGACCCCGACCGAGGCGGCCCGGGCCAGTCCCTCGGCCGGGGTGCCGGCCTGCATGTCGAGATGGGTGTGCGAGTCGGCCACCGCCACGGCCAGGGGTTCCGGCAGCGGCGGCGGGGTCGACCGGTCGTCGTCCTTGGCCATCAGGAGGCCGACTTCTCTTCGAGGCGCGGGAACAGGATGTCGCCCTTGGTGACGGTGGCACCGGCGGGCAGCCGGCCCCAGTCGCCGGCGGTGGCGACGGTCTGCGCGGCGAGCGCGCCGAGGCCCTCGGCGGCGCCCAGCGAGGCCCACAGCTTCTCGCTGGTGGACGGCATCACCGGGTTGAGCAGGACGGCGGTGCCGCGCAGCGCCTCGGCGGCGGTGTAGAGGATGGTGGCCAGGCGGGCCCGGCCCTCCTCGGAGTCGTCCTTGGCGACCTTCCACGGCTCCTGCTCGGTGAGGTAGCCGTTGACCTGCTTGACGAACTCGAAGATCGCCGCGAGGCCGCCGGCGAAGTCCAGCTCCTCGCCGATCTTCCGGTCGGCCGTCTCGACGGCCGTGCGGAGCCCGTCGGCGACGGCCTGCTCGGCCTCGCCCGCGGCGGTCGCGGCCGGCAGCACCCCGCCGAAGTACTTGCCGACCATCGCGGCGACCCGGGAGGCCAGGTTGCCGAAGTCGTTGGCGAGCTCGGAGGTGTAGCGGGCGGTGAAGTCCTCCCAGGAGAAGGAGCCGTCCGTGCCGAACGGGATCGCCCGCAGGAAGTAGTAGCGGTACGCGTCCACGCCGAAGTGCGAGGTCAGGTCGGTGGGCGCGATGCCGGTCAGGTTGGACTTGGACATCTTCTCGCCACCGACCATCAGCCAGCCGTTGGCGACGACCCGCTTGGGCAGCGGCAGGCCCGCGGCCATCAGCATGGCCGGCCAGATGACCGCGTGGAAGCGCAGGATGTCCTTGCCGACCAGGTGGACGGAGGCCGGCCACAGCTCGGCGAAGCGCTCCGGGTCGCTGCCGTAGCCGGCCGCGGTGATGTAGTTCTGCAGCGCGTCCACCCAGACGTAGAGGACGTGCTTCTCGTCCCAGGGCAGCGGCACGCCCCAGTTGAAGGTGGAGCGGGAGATCGAGAGGTCCTTCAGGTCCTGCTCGACGAAGCGCAGCACCTCGTTGCGGGCCGAGGCCGGCTGGATGAAGTCGGGGTTCTCCGCGTAGAACTCCAGCAGCTTCGGGCCGTAGGCGGAGAGGCGGAAGAAGTAGTTCTCCTCCTCCAGCCATTCGACCGGCCGCTTGTGCACGGCGCAGAGCTTCTCGCCCTCGGTGGCACCGTCGAGCAGCTCGGACGGGAGCTTGAACTCCTCGCAGCCGACGCAGTACGGGCCGGAGTAGCCGCCCTTGTAGATCTCGCCCTTGTCGTACAGGTCCTGGACGAACTCCTGCACCCGGTCGGTGTGGCGCTGCTCGGTGGTGCGGATGAAGTCGTCGTTGGCGATCTCCAGGTGCTCCCAGAGCGGCTTCCAGGCCTCCTCGACCAGCTTGTCGCACCACTCCTGCGGGCTGACGCCGTTGGCCTCGGCGGTCCGCATGATCTTCTGACCGTGCTCGTCGGTGCCGGTCAGGTACCACACCTTCTCGCCGCGCTGGCGGTGCCAGCGGGTGAGGACGTCGCCCGCCACGGTGGTGTACGCGTGGCCCAGGTGCGGGCGATCGTTGACGTAGTAGATCGGGGTGGAAACGTAGTACGCCGGGGCGTTCGCCCCGGTGGTGCTGTGGTCTGCAGTGGCCGCCATGGT
>NZ_JAFLNG010000590.1 GCF_017427025.1 Streptomyces sp. FH025 | reverse complement strand
CTGGCGCGCCGACCGCCCCGGCAGTGACGGCCCCGGCGGTGACGGCCTCCTCGCCGCCGCCCGCAGCGCCCTGGCGGCCTCGGGGCTGGCGGCCTGAACGCGCGCCCGGCTCAGACGGGCCGGCTCAGGCGGTCTCGGGGAAGCGGTCGATGTTGTGCTCCACCCACGTGCGCAGGTGCGCGAGCGGGACGCAGGCGTCCGCGCCGAGCGCGGTGAGGCTGTACTCGACGCGCGGGGGGACCTCGGCGTGGACCTCGCGGTGGACCAGCCCGTGGTCCTCCAGCCGGCGCAGGGTCTGGGTGAGGACCTTGGGGCTGACGCCCTGCAGGCGGGTGCGCAGCACGCCGAAGCGCTGCGGCCCGTCCTCCAGGGCGCCCAGGGCCAGCGCGCTCCACTTGTTGGCCAGCAGGTCGAGCATGTCGCGGCAGGGGCAGGCCGCGGCGTAGACGGACTTGGGGTCGGTGCAGGAGTGGGCGGCGCTCTTCGTCGCGCTCTTCGGCGCGGTTTTCGTCACGGTTTTCGTCACGGGCCGATAGTACCCATCGGGTACCAATAGTCCTTGCGGGTAACCACTACCTTTCCCATACCGTCGCCGACGTGCCCGGATACCGCCGGGCCACCCCCCGAACCCCCGCTGAGGAGACCCTTGATGACCCCGGTCCCGGCGACGATGCCCGCCGTCGCCTACCGCAGGAGCCTGCCGATCGACCACCCGCAGAGCCTGGTCGACGTCGAACTCCCCGTCCCCGAGATCGGCCCGCGCGACCTGCTGGTGCGGGTGGAGGCCGTGGCGCTCAACCCGGTGGACCACAAGGTCCGCCTAGGCGCCGACCCGGGCGGCGAGGTGAGGGTGCTGGGCTGGGACGCGGCCGGCACCGTGGTCGCCGTCGGCGCGCAGGTGGAGCTCTTCGCGGCCGGCGACGAGGTCTACTACGCCGGCGCCCTGGAGCGCCCCGGCGCCAACTCCCGCTACCACGCGGTCGACGAACGCCTGGTCGCCCGCAAGCCGGCCTCCCTGTCCTTCACCGAGGCGGCGGCCCTGCCGCTGACCTCGCTCACCGCCTGGGAAGGCCTCTTCGAACGCCTGGGCCTGGGCACCGGGGACCCGGCGCGCACCGGCACGCTGCTGGTGACCGCCGGTGCGGGCGGCGTCGGCTCCCTCGTGACCCAACTGGCCAGGGCCCTGACCGGACTGACCGTCATCGCCACCGCCTCCCGCCCGCAGTCGGCCGCCTTCGCGCGCCGCATGGGCGCCGACCACGTGATCGACCACACCCGGCCGCTCGGCCCGCAGCTCGTCGAGGCCGCACCGCAGGGCCTCGACTACGTCTTCAGCACCGCCGGCACCGACCGCAACCTGGCCGCCTACGCCGAGGCCCTCAACCCCTTCGGCGCCATCGTGGCCGTCGACGACTTCGACTCCCTGGACATCGGCCTGCTCAAGACGAAGAGCATCTCCTTCCACTGGGAGTTCATGTACACCCGCTCGATGTACCGCACCGCCGACCAGGCCGCCCAGCACCGCATCCTCACCCGCATCGCGCGCCTGGTGGACGCGGGCCGCCTCGTCACCACCGCCACCCGGGACCTCGGCCCGGTCAACGCGGCCAACCTCCGTACGGCCCACCGCCTCCAGGAATCCGGCACGGTGATCGGCAAGACCACCCTCACCGGCTTCTGAGCACGGGGGAGGGGTGACCATGTCCCGGCCATCGGGCCGCCTCGAAGCGCTGCTGGCCGCGGCCGGCGGAGCGGCGACGGCCCTGCTCGCCCGACTCCTGCTCGGCGGCCTCTACCTCGCGCACCAGCAGGAGCCGGCCGTGCTCCGCTGGTTCGACGCCGCGGTGATCGGCATCGGCACCGGCGCGGCCGTACTCCTCTACCGCCTCCTGCGCGCCGGCCCCGGCGCCTGAGGCCGGCGGCGTCGGCCCGCGCCGAAGCCGCAGTTTGAAGCCGCCGGATGAGGCACGGTGGTTGGCGCCTTCTGCTGGCGGTATGTGTCACCCGCCGGCGGTGCTCAGCCTTTCTGTCACCGGCTGTTCGTCGAAGACCGGCTTCAGCAGTGCGCGGTCAGCGCGGATCCGGCCAGGCGCCCCGCTCGGACAGGTGGAGAACGAGGGCGGCGATGTTCCAGGCGTCGTCCTCGCCGCGGTGGTGGCGGCCTTCGAGCCGCCGCCCGGCGATCTCCAGGGCCTGCGCCATGCCGGGGCGTTTGCGCAGGCCGTATGCCTCGGTGAAGGCCGCTTTGGCGTTGGTGTGGTGCCGGCCGAAGGGATAGGGCGTCCCGGTGGCCTGGCACTGCCGGGCGAACTGGTTGCGGTCGTAGTCGCCCCAACTGGCCCACGGGCGGGACCCGGCGTGGTGTTCGGCCGCCAGCTGCCGACACGCCTCGGCGAAGCCGACCCCTGCGTCCACCTCCTGTTGCGTGAGACCGGTCAACTCCGTGCAGAACTCACTGACCGTGGACCGGGCGGGACGCACCAGGATCCGGTGGCGGGCGAGGCGCTCCGCGGTGGCCAGGTCGACGACGGTCAGTCCGATCTCGATGATCTCGCTGACCACGCCCGGCGGTTGGCCGCCGGCCCAGCAGGTGGCCTCGACATCCACGACGTTCAGGAGCCTTTCGGCCCCGGTACTGTCCATGGCGGGAAGCGTAGGGACGAGTGGCGGCCGGGGCACCTGGATTTTCGGGTGCCCCGACTCCCTTTGTGTCAACTCCCGCTCCGGGACGGTGACGTAGGACCGCAGCGGCCTCGGCCACCCGGGCCGGCAGAGGCCTGTGCCGGGTCGGCCGGATGATCCTCGCGGGCGCCCCGCCCACCTGGCGCGCGCCGGGGGCTCCCCTTGTCGGGGTGCCGCCCGGCGGTGCCCGCGGCGTGTTCGGGCGGTGTTCCTCCTACGGTGTCCGTTCGTCCTGGCGCTGTGGGGGCCGGGCCTGCGGTGGGGCGGCGGGTGGTCGGGAGCGCCGGTGTCGGGCCGGGGGTGCCGGTTCCCCGGTGGCGCGTTGGAGGAGGGCGCGCAGGTGGGCGAGTTCGGTTTCGGCCTCGGCCAGGCGGCGGCGGAGAGCGGCCGGGGGAGTGCCGCCGTCGTGGACGCGGCGCAGGGCGGCGAGCCACTCGGTCTCCTCGCCAGGTCCGGCTCCGCAGGCGCGGACGAACTCGGCCAGGATCCGCTCGGAGCAGTCCCGCCGGCCGGACAGCACCCCGTGCAGGGTGCTGCGCGGCAGGTGGCTCACCGGGCCGTGCATCGCGCGCGCCTCCAGCTCGCGCAGCGACGGGTTCCCGGCCCGCAGCCGAAGCCTCCGCATCGCCAGGAGCAGCTCGTGGGGCTGCGTGACGTACCGCAGGGCCAGGCCCGCGGCCTGCACGGCGACCGCGGGCCTGGCGCTGCGCCCGGACCGGCGGGCGTCGGCGCGCAGCCACAGCCGCTCCGCAGTGCGCAGCGAGCCTCCGCAGGCCCGGGTGTAGGCCTGGGTGACCGGCCAGGTCGGGACGGTGCGGCCCTCGTCGGCCCGCGACAGCGTCGCGACGGAGACCGGCCGTTGCAGTTCGACGGTCGTGCGCGCCATTTGGCTGTAGGTGAGTCCGGAGCGCTCGCGCAGGGCGCGAAGCCACCGCGCGAGCGCCCGGACCTCCTGGTGCTGGACAGCCAGGGCGCTGTTGAGACGCCCCACCCGGCCCCTCCTATCGGGCCCGGCGGGTGGTGAGCGCCTCGGCCAGGCGCCGGACGAGCTCTATACCGAGCAGTCCGGCCGAGGCCAGGGTGGCGAGGGCGGTCTGGGCGGTGGTGCCGTGGGTGGTGAGCGCGGTGGTGAGGAGGAGGACGACGACCACGAGGACCACGGCCGGGGCCGGGGCCGGGACGCGGGTGGTGCCCGGTGTCCGGGCCTGCCCGCACGTCGCGGTGGTGGCCGGGGAATTGTGCATCTTCACTGCGGTCTCCGCTTCACTGGGGTGCGGTTGTTGCCACTCGACTCGGGAGTCCGCCCGCCGCCCGCCCGGCCTTCCAGAGCCGGGCGGAACGGACACCCACGCACAGCGTCGCCGGGCATCATGGGAGCAGTCCAGCGACTTCCGCACGGATTTCTCGCTTTGTCCCACTGCACGGTGAGACACCATCAGGAAGTCGCCACAGCTCACGCCGGTGCGCCGAGCGCTTGTCGGCGCCGTAGGACCGCCTCCGTCCGACCCCGCGTTGCCGTCCATGGTTGCAACCAGGGAAATGAAAGAGCATCCTCGGTGAATATCAGCGGGGAGTCACCCGAAAGTCCCCGCCTTGGCCGAAAGGCCGAGCAGGCATAGGGCGTTGGCGGCCCGAGGCGAAGCGGTGAGGGGGGGCGGTCCATGCAGACCGAAGTCGACGGGCATCAGCACGTGGCACGTCCGTGCAGCCGTCCCTCGTTCCCGCGCCGCCCGCAGCGCGAGCGCTTAGCTCCGCTGCGCCATCCCCGCACGCCCTTGGGGCGGCCCTTCCGGGCGTAGCGCCGCGCCCTGCGCGCGGCTCCTCCTGTACGCGGTCTCCCCGGGCCGTTGCCACTCGACACCACATAGGGGATCCGGCGCGCCCTGTTCCAGCAGGGCGGGCCACAGGTGCGGCCCCGGCCGCACCGAAGCTTCGGGTCGTCCGGCCAGGGGCCGCGCGGCTATCGTGCCCGCGCGGCCCCGGCCGGGCGCCTCGGTGTGTCAACTCCCGTTCTGCGAAGGCTCCTCCGCGGCCGCCTCGGCCACCCAGGCCGGCAGCGGCTCGCGCCGGGCCAGCCACTCCTTCGGCACGCCGGCCAGCCCGGTGCGGGCCGCGACCACGCCGCCGGTGATGGCACAGGTGGTGTCCACGTCGCCCAGGCCCTCCGCGGTGGTCCACAGCGCGTCGGTGAGGCTGTCCAGGTGGTGCGCGGCCGACCACAGGGCGAACGGCACGGTGTCGC